>NZ_JBHXMA010000007.1:170824-180987 GCF_042721035.1 Streptomyces sp. NPDC058464 | reverse complement strand
TTGGTGTGCCCCCACTGGGGGGGGGGCGGTTATACCAACCCACCCCCCGGCCCCTCCGTGCTGCTGTGGTCAGACCGCGCTGAAGCCGACCTTGCGGACGGTCGGCTCACCGAGCTCGATGTACGCCAGCCGGTCCGTCGGGACCAGGACCTTGCGGCCGCGCTCGTCCTCCAGGGACAGCACCTGCGACTTACCGGCCAGCGCGTCGGCGACGAGGCGCTCGACCTCCTCGGCGTTCAGACCGCTCTCCAGCACGATCTCGCGGGGCGCGTGCTGCACGCCGATCTTGACCTCCACGGCTATGTCCCTCCGACGGTCAGTTAAGTGCGCGACCTTCCGCGCCGTACGCTGCACACATTAGCCCGGTGAGGGGACGTACACGCTGCGGGCGTGCACGCCAGGAGCGAACAGCGAACGGGAATGCCACGCGGGTCCGTCAGCGGATCCGTCAGTGGTGGGAGTCGATCCCGTGCAGCGGGAAGCCGGCGATGCCCCGCCACGCCAGCGAGGTCAGCAGCTGTACCGCCTGGTCGCGCGGGACGCTGCGGTCGCTGTGCAGCCAGGACCGCGCCACCACCTGGGCGAGTCCGCCGAGACCCGAGGCCAGCAGCATCGACTCGGCGCTCGGCAGGCCGGTGTCCTCGGCGATGACCTCGCAGATCGCCTCGGCGCACTGGGTGGTGACCTTGTCGACGCGCTCGCGCACCGCGGGCTCGTTCGTCAGGTCGGACTCGAAGACCAGCCGGAAGGCCCCGCCGTCGTCCTCGACGTACGCGAAGTACGCGTCCATGGTCGCCCGGACCCGCTGCTTGTTGTCGGTCGTCGACGCGAGCGCGCCGCGCACCGCCTGGATCAGCGCTTCGCAGTGCTGGTCCAGCAGGGCCAGGTAGAGGTCGAGCTTGCCCGGGAAGTGCTGGTAGAGAACCGGCTTGCTGACGCCGGCACGCTCGGCGATGTCGTCCATCGCGGCCGCGTGGTACCCCTGCGCGACGAACACTTCCTGGGCGGCGCCCAGCAACTGGTTCCGTCGGGCACGGCGCGGCAGGCGAGTGCCCCGCGGGCGTGCCGCCTCTGTCTGCTCGATGGCTGTCACGCCGCGCCTCCCAAAGTCGTCCACATGCGGATCGCTCCGCGCGGCCATCGTACTTTTCGGTAACCGTGCTGTGCGATGTGCGAGCGCAGAATTTCACGTACCGGACGACGGCGAAAGCCGCACCGGGAAATGCGGACAGGCCAGGTGGGCCCGCCGGAGGCCGGTTCCGGTCAGCGGTAGTCCTCCTCGTCGAGGGAGACCACGCGTGCCTGCTCGATGAGATCGGCCTCGTTCGCGCGGCCCGGGTCCACACCGGTGAGCGGGTCGTCATGGGACGGTGTGACGTCCGTGTGCTGCTCTGCTGCGTCGCCCTCGGGGGCCTCGACACCGATCTCCGGGGCGTCCTCCGCCTCCAGATCGTCGAGTACGTCCGGGTCGGTGGGGTCATGGGCCATGGTGGGCTCCCTTCCTTCGGAGATCCCTGGCGGATGCAGGGGCCACAAACGGGTGCCCTGTGTACGAGCGTAGGAGACACCGGAAGCGGGCGCTATGCCATCGCTGTCCCATCGCTGTGCCGTCCAGGGCCGTTCGCTCCGGACGGCCGGTGACCCTTCACCTCACCCCGGCCGGTGCGTGGCTCGCGCGGCTCGCCCGGGCGATCCTGTGACGGCGAACACATGAATCACTGTGTGATCGTCTCGTAACATTGGCCCATGTCTTCGACCGAACTGCCCTTCGTGCCGCCCACCAGCGTGCTCCCCGTGGCGGCGGCAGTCAGAGTCGCGGAGGGCGAGCGGCTGCGGTCGGTGGGACTGCCCGGTGTCACCCTCTCGATCCGTTCGCGGCCGCCCACGCGCGCGGGCCTGCCGCCCGCTCTGTACATCCACGGGCTCGGCGGCTCCTCGCAGAACTGGTCGGAGCTGATGGAGCGGCTCGAGGGCGTCGTCGACGGCGAGGCCGTCGACCTGCCGGGCTTCGGCGACTCGCCGCCGCCGGACGACGGCGACTACTCCGTCACCGGGCACGCGCGCGCGGTCATCCGCTATCTCGACGCGGTCGGCCGCGGCCCCGTGCACCTCTTCGGCAACTCCCTCGGCGGTGCGGTCGCCACCCGGGTCGCCGCCGTCCGCCCGGACCTCGTCCGCACCCTCACGCTCGTCTCGCCGGCCCTGCCCGAGCTCCGCGTGCAGCGCACGGCCGTGCCGACGGTCATCCTCGGCCTCCCCGGCGTCGCCGGGCTCCTCACCCGCACCACCGGCAAGTGGACCGCCGAACAGCGGGTACGGGGCGTCCTGGCCCTCTGCTACGGCGATCCGGGCCGGGTGACACCCGAGGCGTTCGAGCACGCGGTGGCGGAGCTGGAACGGCGGCTGCGACTGCCGTACTTCTGGGACGCGATGGCGCGGTCCGCGCGCGGGATCGTCAACGCCTACACGCTGGGCGGCCAGCACGGGCTCTGGCGCCAGGCCGAGCGCGTCCTCGCCCCGACCCTGCTGATCTACGGCGGCCGCGACCAGCTCGTCGGCTACCGCATGGCCCAGAAGGCCGCGCGCAGCTTCCGCCACTCCCGGCTGCTGTCCATGCCGGACGCCGGGCATGTGGCGATGATGGAGTACCCGGAGGCGGTGGCCGGGGCGTTCCGTGAACTCCTCGCGTCCGCCGACGAGTTGGCCGACGGATCGGCCGCCGGGAACGCCGGCGGCCGCCCGGTCGCGCCGGGCGCGGGGAGCTGAGGGGCGAGTGGGACGCCACAGCCGCCGCGGCCCGGCACCCAAAGGCGATGACGCGGACATAGCGGGCGTGCGTGCCGCCCGGAAGCAGGGCCCGGGAGACGGTGACCGCGGGCCTGCGGGCGCGACAGTGCCACGTCCGTCCGACGGGACACCTGCGGGCGGATCGCCCCGGTTCGCGGACGGTACGCCGGCCCAGGGCATCCCGCGCATGCCCGATGGCACGCCCGTGCGGGGGGTGCCGCGGTTCGCCGACGGGACCCCGGCCCACGGCGTGCCCCGCTACCCGGACGGGACCCCGGCCCACGGCGTCCCGCGGTTCCCGGACGGGACCCCGGCCCACGGTGTCCCCCGGGTCCGTGGTGGTCATCCCCAGCAGCGTGAAGGGGGCGGTGGCTGGGGTGAGACGGGCGGGCAGGCCGGTGTCGCCGGGGCGGCCGGTGCCGCCGGTGTGTCGATACCGCGGCAGCGGCGCAGCGGGCCCGGTGGGCCCCGGCAGGACTACGTCGACGCCTTCGACGAGGACGCCGACGTCTTCACGCCCCGCCCCGGCATCGGCGCCCGGCGTGCGGAAACGTATCCGCCCTTCTCCGACCCCCAGGCGTCCCCGCTCCCGTCCGGGACGGACGACGGCGATGACGACGACGCACCGCCCACCGGCGAACCGGCCGTCCAGCCCAAGGGCGGCAAGGGGCGGACCTTCACCGGGATCGCGGCCGCCGCCGTCACCACCGTGCTCGCGGTGATCGTCGCCGGGCAGGTCGTCGACGGCCGCGACGGCGGCGCCGTGCGGTCGGAGTCGGCCGCGGGCGGGACACGGGCCACCGACGGCGCCGCCTCGCGCGGGAACAGCCGTACGACGCCGTCCGCCTCCGCGTCCGTCTCCGCCTCGCCGAGCGTGGTGACGCTGTCGTACGAGCAGGCGATGGGCGAGAAGTACCCGCTCAGCGCCAAGCTGGCCGGGTCCGGGAAGTTCACCACCGTGCCCGGGAGCGCGAAAGCGCCGGGCAAGGGGCGGAAGTACACCTACCGCGTCGACGTGGAGCAGGGGCTCGGGCTGGACGGGAAACTGTTCGCCGAGGCCGTGCAGAAGACGCTCAACGACGACCGCAGCTGGGCCCACGACGGCGCCCGTACCTTCGCGCGCGTCTCCTCCGGCAAGCCCGACTTCGTGATCACGCTCGCCAGCCCCGGCACCACCGCCAAGTGGTGCGCCAAGTCCGGCCTCGACACGACCGAGGACAACGTGTCCTGCGACTCGGCGTCCACGGAACGCGTCATGATCAACGCGTACCGGTGGGCCCAGGGCAGCAAGACGTACGGCGACAAGATCCACGCCTACCGGCAGATGCTGATCAACCACGAGGTCGGCCACCGGCTCGGCTACGGCCACGTGACCTGCGACAAGGACGGCGAGCTGGCGCCGGTCATGCAGCAGCAGACCAAGTTCCTCGACCACGACGGAATCCACTGTCTGGCCAATCCCTGGCCTTACCCCAAGAGTTGACAGGTGGCTCATACATCACATTGACATGCGCAGAAAGTTCGTACATATTTCTGGGCATGTCGTCCCTTCACGCCTCCGCGCGCGCCGCCATCGAGCTGGCGCTCATCGGCGTGACCGCGCTCTGCGTGGCCGACGTTCACTGTTGCTGACGCCCGCCTTCAGGCGTTCGCGTCGCGATTTTCCTCCGTTGCCGTGACCTGGGTCACGGTTCTTTCGACGACCTGACGCCCGGGCAGACGTCTGTTCACTTTCGTCTCACTCTTCGTCAACCTGTCTCGCGATTCGAGACATGCCTTCCGAGAGGTCGTCATTCCGATGCGTCACCCGTCCGTAAACAGCGCCCGCGCGGCGTACGTTTCGCTGGCCCTGGTCGTGGCAGCGGGCGCCGCCGCCTGCGGGCCGAAGGACAACGATGCCAACGGCTCCAGTGGCGACTCCACGCCGCACAAGGGCGGCACGCTCACCGTCCTGAACTCCGACCCCCAGTCGGACTTCGACCCGGCCCGCCTGTACACCTCCGGCGGCGGCAACGTGCCCTCCCTGGTCTTCCGTACGCTCACCACCCGCAACCGCGCGGACGGCGCCGCCGGCACCAAGGTCGTCCCCGACCTGGCCACCGACACCGGGCGGCCCAGCGAGAACGCGACCGTGTGGACGTACACCCTGAAGAAGGGCCTCAAGTACGAGGACGGCACCGCGATCACGTCCGCCGACATCAAGTACGGCATCGAGCGCTCCTTCGCCCCCGAGCTCTCCGGCGGCGCGCCCTACCTGCGGGACTGGCTGGTCGGCGCCGCCGACTACCAGGGGCCGTACAAGGACAAGAAGGGGCTGTCGGCGATCGAGACGCCGGACGACCGCACCATCGTCTTCCACCTGAACAAGCCCGAGGGCGAGTTCCCGTTCCTGGCCACGCAGACGCAGTTCACGCCGGTCCCGCAGGCCAAGGACACGGGTACGAAGTACGAGGAGCACCCGGTCTCGTCCGGCCCCTACAAGGTCGTGAAGAACGAGAACGACGGTGAGCACCTGGTCCTGGAGCGCAACACGTACTGGTCCGCGGCCGTCGACGACCAGCGCAAGGCGTACCCGGACAAGATCGACGTGCAGTCCGGGCTCGACTCGTCCGTGATCAACCAGCGGCTGTCGGCGTCCCAGGGGACGGACGCGGCCGCGGTGACGACGGACACCAACCTCGGTCCTGCCGAACTCGCCAAGGTCACCGGCGACAAGGAACTCGCCTCCCGCGTCGGCACCGGGCACTTCGGCTACACGAACTACATAGCGTTCAACCCGAAGGTCAAGCCGTTCGACAACCCCAAGGTGCGTGAGGCGATCTCGTACGCCGTCGACCGGTCGTCCGTGATCAACGCGGCGGGCGGCAGCGCCCTCGCCGAGGCCGCGACCACCTTCCTGCCCGACCAGAAGTCCTTCGGCTACACGCCGTACGACCTCTTCCCGGCGGGTGCCACCGGCAACGCGGCCAAGGCCAAGGAACTGCTCAAGGAGGCCGGTTACCCGAACGGGCTCACGGTCACGCTGACCCACGACAACGCCCAGAACTTCAAGACGAGCCCCGAGATCGCCACCGCGATCCAGGACGCCCTCAAGAAGGCCGGCATCACGGTCAAGCTCCAGGGTCTGGAGGACAACAACTACTCCGACACGGTCCACAGCGTGAAGACCGAGCCGGGCTTCTTCCTCGCCGCGTGGGGTGCCGACTGGCCCTCCGGCGGTCCCTTCCTCGCCCCGATCTTCGACGGCCGGCAGATCGTCAAGGACGGCGCGAACTTCAACGCCTCCCAGCTCAACGATGCTTCGGTCAACGCCGAGATTGACGCGATCAACAAGTTGACCGACCTTGACGCGGCCGCCAAGCGGTGGGGTGCACTGGACAAGAAGATCGGCGCGCAGGCCCTGACCGTGCCGCTGTTCCACCCGGTCTACAAGCGGCTGGTCGGCAAGGACATCAAGAACGTCGTGATCAGCGACTGGACCGGTGTCCTGGACATCTCCCAGGTCGCGGTGAAGTAGCGCCGTGAGCGAGGCACTTGTCGCCACCCGGGCCCCCGAGGCGTCCGCCTCGGGGGCTTCGGGGGCTCGTCTGTTCTGGCGGCGGCTGCGTGCGCAGCGGGCCGCCACGGTCGCGGCGGGGCTCGTCGCGCTGCTGGTCCTGGTCGCGCTCGCCGCACCCCTGCTCACCGCGCTGGAGGGCCAGGACCCGACCACCTTCCACCCGTCCCTCATCGACTCCGCGCGCGGCGGCGTGCCGACCGGCTCCCTCGGGGGCGTCTCCGGCGACCACTGGCTGGGCGTGGAGCCGCAGACCGGGCGCGACCTGTTCGCACGGCTGGTGTACGGGGCCCGGGTCTCGCTGGGCGTCGCGTTCTCGGCGACCGTGATCCAGGTCCTCCTCGGGCTGGTTGTCGGCGTGTCGGCCGCGCTCGGCGGTGGATGGATTGATCAACTGTTGAGCCGGATCACGGACATCATCGTCGCGCTGCCCCTGATGATCATGTCGCTGGCACTGCTCGCGATCGTGCCGCAGAGCTTCCCCCGGCCCGTCCTGGTCACCCTCGTCATCGGGTTCATCGCCTGGGGCAACATCGCGAAGATCGTGCGCGCCCAGACGCTCACCCTGAAGGGGCTCGACTACGTCGCCGCCGCGCGGCTCAGCGGCTGGGGTGCCTGGCCCATCGCCCGCCGCGAGCTGCTGCCCGGCCTGGCCGCGCCGGTCATCACGTACGCCTCGATCCTCATCCCGGTCAACATCAGCGTCGAGGCGGCCCTGTCCTTCCTCGGCGTCGGGGTGAAGCCGCCGACGCCCTCCTGGGGCCAGATGCTCACCGCTGCCGACGTCTGGTACCAGGCGGCCCCGCAGTACCTGCTCCTGCCGGCCGGCGCGCTGTTCGTGACCGTCCTCGCGCTGACCGTCCTCGGCGACGGCGTCCGCACCGCCCTGGACCCGCGGGCCGCCTCCCGGCTCGGCGTCGGCACCGGGCGCAGGCGCGAGGCCGGGACGTCGGCGGAGGCGCCGGCGAAGGCGTCGGCGAAGGAGGAATCCGCGTGAACGGCTTCGGCGGCTTCCTGATCCGCCGCACCATCGGCACCCTGGCGACCCTGCTCGCCATCTCGGTGATCGTCTACGTCGTCTTCTACGTCACCCCGGGCAACGTCGCCCAGATCACCTGCGGCCCGCGCTGCTCCCCGGAGCAGGTGCACCAGGTGGCCCAGCAACTGCACCTCGACGACCCGCTGTACGTGCGCTACTGGCACTTCCTGCAGGGCCTCGTCGCCGGCCAGGACTACTCCACCGGCACCTCCGTGGAGCACTGCTCGGCGCCCTGCCTCGGCCTCTCCTACCAGACCGACCAGCAGGTCCTCAGCATCATCCTGACCAGACTCCCGGTCAGTCTCTCGCTGGTGTTCGGCGCGATGGTGCTGTGGCTGGTCCTGGGCGTCGGCACGGGCGTGCTGTCCGTCTGGCGGCGCGGCCGGCTCACCGAGCGGGTGCTGACCGGCCTCACGCTGGCGGGCTGGGCCACCCCGGTGTTCGTCATCGGCCTGGTCCTGATGATCGTCGTCTGCGGCGAACTGCAACTGCTGCCCTTCCCGCAGTACGTGAAGTTCACCGACGACCCCGAACAGTGGGCGTGGAACCTGCTGCTGCCCTGGTTCTCCCTCGCCCTCATCGAGTCCGCCGCGTTCGCCCGGATGACCCGGGCGTCGATGCTGGAGACCCTGGCCGAGGACCACATCCGCACCTTCCGCGCGTACGGCGTGAGCGAGCGTTCGATCGTCGGGCGGCACGCCCTGCGCGGGGCGCTCGCGCCGGTCATCGCGCTGAACGCCAACAACTTCGGCTCGGCCGTCGGCGGCGCCGTGCTCACCGAGACGCTGTTCGGACTGCCCGGTCTCGGCCAGGAACTCGTCCACGCCGTCAGCGTGGTCGACCTGCCCGTCGTCGTCGGCATGGTCCTGGTCATCGGTTTCTTCGTGGTCCTCGCCAACGCCGTCGCCGACGTGCTGTACGCGGTGGCCGACCGACGGGTGGTACTGACGTGAGTCTCGTCCAAGTCACTGATCTGACCGTCGACTTCGGTGACCTGCGGGCCGTGGACGGGCTGTCGTTCACCCTGGAACGCGGCGCCGCCCTCGCCCTGGTCGGCGAGTCCGGCTCCGGCAAGTCCACGGTCGCCTCGGCGCTGCTCGGCCTGCACCACGGCACCGGGGCTCGGCTCGGCGGCGCGATCGAGGTCGCCGGCACCGACGTCCAGGCCGCCTCCGACGGCGAGCTGCGGCGGCTGCGCGGCGCGAAGGCGGCGATGGTCTTCCAGGACCCGCTGTCGTCCCTCGACCCGTACTACGCGATCGGCGACCAGATCGCCGAGGTGTACCGCGTGCACACGCGCGCGTCACGACGAGCCGCACGCGCGCGTGCCGTGGAGGTGCTCGACCGGGTCGGCATCCCGGACGCCGCGCGCCGCTCCCGGTCCCGCCCGCACGAGTTCAGCGGCGGCATGCGGCAGCGGGCGCTGATCGCCATGGCGCTCGCCTGCGAGCCCGAACTGCTCATCGCCGACGAGCCCACCACCGCCCTCGACGTGACCGTCCAGGCCCAGATCCTCGACCTGCTGCACACGCTGCGCGAGGAGACCGGCATGGGCCTGCTGCTGGTCACCCACGACGTGGGAGTCGCCGCCGAGAGCGTCGACCAGGTACTCGTCATGCGGCACGGGCGCCTGGTCGAACAGGGGCCGGTCGCCGGCGTGCTCGGCGCGCCCGCGCAGCCGTACACCCGCGAACTGCTCTCCGCCGTTCCGCGCGTGGACGCGGTCCGCGCGCCCTCGCGGGCGTCCGAGGAGGTCGTCCTGGAGGCGTCCGGCCTGCGGCGCGAGTTCGGGCGCGGGAAACGGGCGTTCGCGGCCGTGGACGACGTGACGCTGACCGTGCACCGGGGGGAGACCCTCGGCGTCGTCGGCGAGAGCGGCAGCGGCAAGACCACCCTCGGCCGGATGCTGGTCGGGCTGCTGGAGCCGACGGCGGGTGAGGTCCGCTACGACGGACACACGCGCGTGGGCGTGCACCCGGCCGTCCAGATGGTCTTCCAGGACCCGGTCTCCTCCCTCAACCCGCGGCGCAGCGTCGGCGAGTCGATCGCCGACCCGCTGCGCGCGCGGGGGGAACGCGACGAGGGGCGCATCCGGGAGCGCGTGACGGAACTGCTGGTGCGCGTGGGGCTCGAAGGGGCGCACTACCAGCGCTATCCGCACGAGTTCAGCGGCGGCCAGCGCCAGCGCGTGGGCATTGCGCGGGCGCTCGCGGCCGACCCGCGCGTCATCGTCTGCGACGAACCGGTCTCCGCGCTGGACGTCACCACCCAGACCCAGGTCGTCGCGCTGCTCGGCGAACTCCAGCGGGAACTCGGGCTCGCGCTCGTCTTCGTCGCCCACGACCTCGCGGTCGTACGGCAGGTCAGCGACCGGGTCGCGGTCATGCGCCGCGGCCGGATCGTCGAGACCGGGCCCGCGGACGAGGTCTACGACAACCCCCAGGACCCGTACACCAGGCAGCTCCTGGCCGCCGTACCCGCCCTGGACCCGGAGGCCGCGGCCCGGCGGCGGGCGGCGCGCCGGGAACTGGCGTCGGCGTGACGTTTCCGCAGATCTGGGCGCAGACGTGGGCGCAGCTCTGGACGCGGATCCGGGCGTGACGTTCCGCCGCCGCTCGGCTGCTTAGCGCGACCGAACGCGAACCGCACGGGAAAGTTACGACCGTTCACCCCTTTTGGTGGGGGGGTTGTCCAACGAGCCAACGGCCCCCGCCCTTTGCGGAAAAGGTACGGCCCCCGGCATCCCCCCGGGCCCGGGGGCAGGCCCGAACGGGGAGGGGT
>NZ_JBHXMA010000007.1:0-170814 GCF_042721035.1 Streptomyces sp. NPDC058464 | reverse complement strand
GCGCTTTTTATTTACCCCCCGTCACCCGCTTTGGGGGGCCCCCCCGCACCCCCCCCCCCCCCCCCACCGCCTTGTCCGCATACGTTCGTCCCGCTGCGAGCCGCCGGGCCACGGTGGCTCCCCATACGGGAGATCGATCGGGGGTGCACAGGTGCGCATCGGACTGGTTACGGAGGGTGGCTATCCGTATGTGAGCGGTGATGCCAGGCTCTGGTGCGACCGGCTCGTGCGCGGGCTCGGGCAGCACGAGTTCGACCTCTACGCGCTCAGCCGCACCCGGCAGCAGGAGGACGAGGGCTGGCTGCCGCTGCCGCCGCACGTCAGCCGGGTACGGACGGCTCCCCTGTGGACCGCCGAGGCGGACGGGGTCCCGTACGGACGGCGCGCACGCCGGCGCTTCGCCGAGAGCTACGGCGAGCTCGCGGGGGTGCTGTGTGCCGGCCCGGGACCGAACGGCACGGAGGACTCGTACGGCTCGTACGGCGCGGAGGGATCGGGTGCCGCAGGCGGCTCCGGTGCCGCAGGCGGCTCCGGTGCCGTGCCCGGTTCTCTGGCGGACCGTTTCGTCAGCGCGCTCCGCGGACTCGCCGAACTCGCCCGCGACGAGGGCGGACTGGTCGGCGCGCTCCGCTCCGACACCGCCGTACGCACACTGGAGCGGGCCTGCCGCGCGCCCGGCGCACTCGCTGCGGCACGGGAGGCACGCGTGCCCGATCTGCTCGCCGTCGCCGCACACCTCGAACGCGCCCTGCGCCCCCTCTCCCTGGACTGGTACGGCGACGACGGCCTCGGCGCGGCCGATCTCTGCCATGCCACCGCCGGCGGCCCGGCGGCCCTGGCCGGCCTGCTCGCCGGACACTTCTCCGGGGTTCCGCTGCTGGTCACCGAGTACGGCGTGCGGCTGCGCTCGCACTACCTCGCCGCCGGCCCCGACGCGGCCACCCCCGCCGTACGCGCGCTGCTCGCCGCCTTCCACGGCCGGCTTGCCGCGGAGGTCTACCGCCGCGCCGCCATCATCACCCCGGGCAACGCGCACACCCGCCGCTGGCAGGAGCGCTGCGGTGCCGACCGTGCCCATATCCGGACCGTGCATCCCGGCATGGACGCCGCCCGTTTCACCGAGGTGGGCGAGGCCCCGGACCGCGCCGACCCGGACACGCTCGTGTGGGTCGGACGTATCGAGCCGGCCAAGGACCTGGTGTCGTTGCTGCACGCCTTCGCCGAGGTCCGCAAGGAGGAGCCCAAGACGCGCCTGCGGGTCGTGGGCGCCCCGGCGGGACCCGAGGGCGAGGCCTATCTGGGGCACTGCAGGGCGCTCGCCGCACAGCTCTTCCCCGACGAGGCCGAAGGGGTGCACGCCGTCGGCGACAACCCGGTCTCCTTCGAGGAGATAGGCGGCCCGGAGACGCCGACCCTCGCCGACGCCTACGCGTCAGGCGCGGTCGTCGTTCTCTCCAGCGTCGTCGAGGGGTTCCCGGTGGGACTCGTCGAGGCGATGTTCTGCGGCCGGGTGACCGTCTCCACCGACGTCGGCGCCGTGGTGGAGGTCATCGGCGGCACGGGGCTCGTCGTGCCCCCGCGCAATCCGCGGGCGCTCGCGGAGGCGTGCGTGGCGCTGTTGCGTGACCCCGAGCGCCGTGAGCGCCTCGGAGCCGCCGCCCGCGCCCGGGCGCTCGAACTGTTCACCGTCGAGCAGAACATCGCGGCATTTCACGGCATTTACCTGGAGATCGTCTCGCATTGCCCGGTGCGCCGGGTCGTCCTCGACCCGGCGGGCGCGCCCCTGCCGTTCGCCGTCCCGGCCGAGGCCCACGTGCCCGGCCACTGGACCGGGCCCACGGCCCGCGTCGCGCCGCGGCCCACCCCGGTGCGCGCCACCCCGCTCGCGGCTTCCGAGGGGGCGCTGTGAACGGCGACGAAGGCGGCGCGGTGAACAGCGGTCCGGGAGAGCTGGACCGGCCCGGTCGGCCCGGCGCGGCCGACGCCTGGGACGCACGCTCGGAGGAATGGCTCCTGGAAGCGGACGAGCCGGGCTCGGGAGGCGCCTTCCCCGAAGGCGGGTCGCCGGTGCCCGACGGGGACTCCCCGGGGAGCCGGGCCGCCGAGGCCGCCGCCGGCAGCCGTGGATCCAGCCCCCGCCGAGGCACCGCCGCCGACCCGGTGAAGACGCTGATGCACCGTCACCGCACGCTCTGCGAGCGGGCCGTGGACCCCCTGGAGATCGCGGCCGGCCTCGAGGCGCACGGCGTCACCGACCGCACCGCAGCCCGTTTCCGGCACCGTGACGTCTTCTCGCTCGCCGAAGAGCTCTACGCGCGCGTGCCTCACGACGGCGACCGGCGCCCGCCCCCCGAACCGCTGCCCGCGCCCCGCGTGCGCGCCGACCGGGCGCTGCTCACGCTCCTCCCGGGCGCCGTGTGCGCGGCGGCCGTGACCGGCGTACGGCTCACCGACGGCCGCCCGCGCCTCATGGCGGCAGCCGTCGGCGTGCTCGCCGTCGCCCTCGCCGTGCGCCCGGTCCTGCGCCGCGGCCCGCTGGCCGTCCCGGCCCGTGTCCCCGCCTGGCGCACCGTCACCGGCACGCGGGTGTGGACCTGCTGGCTCCTCGCCTACGCCCTCCTCGGCGACGGCCTGCTGCGGGCCGTCGTGGACGGCGGCCCCGACGGGCTCCCGACCGGCGCCGCCCACGGCCCCTGGCCGGTGACCACGGCCCCCGTCCTCGCCCTCACCCTGGCCTGCGCCCCGGCGGCCTGGAGCGCCCACCTCTTCACGGCGGGCGCCCGCCGCAGGCTCGCGGGCAGCCGGGGCCTGGAGGAGTTCACCGGCGCCGTACAGCCCTTGCTGCTCGGCACGTTCGCCCTCTTCCTCGGTGCCCTCACCGCCCTGCTCGCGCTGTGCGGTGCCGCCCTCGGCGAACCCGCCGGCTACCCGGCGGCCCTCACCCTCGGGGCCCTTCTCCTGCTCGCCCGCCTCCTCACCGTCCACCACGTCCCGCAGGGACCCACCCTCGCCGCCGCGGCCGCCACGGAAGCGGCGGCCGCGGCCCTCGTCCTGGCCGGCCGGCTGCCCGGCTGTGCCTTCCTGGCCGCCCCCGTCGACGCCCTGGTCGACGCCTGGGGCGCGAGCAGCGTCCCGGCCCTCGTCTGCGGCGCCGCCGCCCTGGCGCTGCTGTCGCGGGCGACCCGCACCCTGACCCGGGCCTCGGCCCACGCGCCGACGGGAGACCCGCAGTGAGCAGAGCCGCCGATGTCCTCGCACGCCTCGCCGAGCCGTCCCGGCGGCAGGCGCCCGGCACCCCGCCGGAGGCAACCGCACCACCCCTTGAAGGAGACCACCAGATGACCACCTCCCGACCCGGACCCGGAGCGTCCGGAACCACCGGAAGCGCCGGAACCACCGGAGTCGCCGGAGCGCACACCCCGGGAGCCGCGCGATGAGGGTTCTGCTGATCGGAGCCAACGGATACCTCGGCCGCTTCGTCGCCGACCGGCTGCTCGCCGACCCGGCCGTCCAGCTCACCGCGCTCGGGCGCGGCGACGACGCCGACGTCCGCTTCGACCTCGCCACCGGCAGCCCCGGCGCGCTCACCCGGTTCCTCGACGCGGTCCACCCGGGCGTCATCGTGAACTGCGCGGGTGCCACCCGCGGCGGCGCCCGGGAGCTCACCCGGCACAACACCGTCGCCGTCGCCACCGTCTGCGAGGCCCTGCGGCGCAGCGGCTGCGGCGCCCGTCTGGTGCAGGTCGGGTGCAGCTCCGAGTACGGGCCGAGCCAGCCCGGCTCCTCCACCGCCGAGGACGCCGTGCCGCGCCCCGGCGGCCCGTACGGCGTCAGCAAGCTCGCCGCCACCGAACTCGTCCTCGGCTCCGGCCTGGACGCCGTCGTCCTGCGTGTCTTCTCGCCCGCCGGGCCGGGCACCCCGGCCGGCTCACCGCTCGGCCGCCTCGCCGAAGCCATGCGCCGCGCCATGCAGTCGGGAGACGGCGAACTCAAACTCGGCGGCCTCGGCGCCCAGCGCGACTTCATCGACGTACGCGACGTGGCCCGCGCCGTCCACGCGGCCTCGCTCTCCGCCGCCCAGGGCGTCATCAACATCGGCTCCGGCCGTGCCGTCCGGCTCCGCGACGCCGCCGCCGTCCTCGCCCGGGTCGCCGGATACGGCGGCGCCCTGCACGAACTCGACGGGCCGCCCGGCCCCCCGCTGCGCAGCCCCATCGGCCATCCCCGCCTGGACCCCGACCACGCGGCCCCGGTCGCGTACCCGTACCCGGACGGTTGCGGCAGCTGGCAGCAGGCCGACGTGCGCTGCGCCCGCGACCGGCTCGGCTGGCGGCCCCGCATCAACCTCGAAGAGTCCCTCGCGGACATCTGGATGGAGGCGGCATGCCGCATCTGACCAGCACCCGGACGGGCGCCGCGACCACCGGCGTCCGCACCGCCGTCGGCATCCCCGGCTACGCCCACCCGCTCCTCGCCCCCGCCCAGTGGGCCGAACTCACCCGCCCCGGCACCCCCTTGCACTGGGTCGTCCTCGACGTGGCGAACGGCCCCGGCAGCCGCCCCGACCCGCACTGCCTGGAGGCGGCCGGCCGGCTCCGCAACGCGGGCGTCCGTGTCCTCGGGCACCTGGACACCGCCTACGGCGCCCGCACCTACGGCGACCTGCTCACCGACGCCCGCCACTTCCACGACTGGTACCGCGTCGACGGCTTCCTGCTGGACCGCTGCCCCACCGAGCGCACCGCGCTCCCCGATATCCGCCGCGCGGTCGCCGGGCTCCGCACCATAGGTGACGACCCCCACATCGTCCTCGGCCACGGCACCCACCCCCACCCGGGCTACGCCGAGAACGCCGACCAGCTGGTGACCTTCGCCGGGCCCTGGGGCGACTACCGCTGGTCCCAGGTCGCCGAGTGGACCGCCGACTACCCGCCCGACCGGTTCTGCCACTTCGTGCACGGCGTGCCCCTCGGCCACCTCGACGAGGCGCTGCGCATCGCCCGCTGGCAGGGCGCCGCCACGATCTACTTCACCGACCGGACCGATCGCTGGGGCCGGGCGGATCCCTGGGAGACCATGCCCGGCTACTGGGACGAATTCGTCTCGCGGATCGGAACAGGTGTCTCGGAATGAAGAAGCCCGTGGCAGTGTTACAGGGAGAACAATTGTAGTGATTGACCGATCAACGGAGTCCCCGTGTCGCTGCCACCCCTGGTCGAGCCAGCTGCTGAGCTCACCGTAGACGAGGTCCGCAGGTACTCCCGCCACCTGATCATCCCCGACGTCGGGATGGACGGGCAGAAGCGGCTGAAGAACGCCAAGGTGCTGTGTGTGGGCGCCGGCGGCCTGGGCTCGCCGGCGCTGATGTACCTGGCCGCCGCGGGCGTCGGCACCCTTGGCATCGTGGAGTTCGACGAGGTCGACGAGTCGAACCTGCAGCGCCAGATCATCCACAGCCAGGCCGACATCGGCCGCTCCAAGGCCGAGTCCGCCCGTGACTCCGTCCTCGGCATCAACCCCTACGTGAACGTGGTCCTTCACGAAGAGCGGCTCGAGGCCGAGAACGTGATGGACATCTTCAGCCAGTACGACCTGATCGTCGACGGCACCGACAACTTCGCCACCCGCTACCTGGTGAACGACGCCTGCGTGCTGCTCAACAAGCCGTACGTCTGGGGCTCCATCTACCGCTTCGACGGCCAGGCCTCGGTCTTCTGGTCCGAGTACGGCCCCTGCTACCGCTGCCTCTACCCGGAGCCCCCGCCGCCGGGCATGGTCCCCTCCTGCGCCGAGGGCGGCGTCCTGGGCGTGCTGTGCGCGTCCATCGGCTCCATCCAGGTCACCGAGGCCATCAAGGTCCTCACGGGCACCGGCGAGTCCCTCGTCGGCCGCCTGATGATCTACGACGCCCTGGAGATGCAGTACCGCCAGGTCAAGGTCCGCAAGGACCCGAACTGCGCGGTCTGCGGCGAGAACCCGACCGTCACCGAGCTCATCGACTACGAGGCCTTCTGCGGCGTCGTCTCCGAGGAGGCCCAGCAGGCGGCCGCCGGCTCGACGATCACTCCCAAGCAGCTCAAGGAGTGGATCGACGACGGCGAGAACATCGAGATCATCGACGTCCGCGAGCCGAACGAGTACGAGATCGTCTCCATCCCGGGCGCCAAGCTGATCCCGAAGAACGAGTTCCTGCTCGGCACCGCCCTGGAGGGCCTGCCCCAGGACAAGAGGATCGTCCTGCACTGCAAGACGGGTGTCCGCAGCGCGGAGGTCCTCGCGGTCCTGAAGTCCGCGGGCTTCGCCGACGCGGTCCACGTCGGCGGCGGCGTGATCGGCTGGGTCAACCAGATCGAGCCGTCCAAGCCGGTCTACTGAGCACAGGCTCCGCGAAGGGCGGGGGCTCCGGGCGGCACGACAGGCGCCTGGAGCCCCCGCCTTCGTCATGAGCAGACCTTGCCGTCCTTCGGGACCGTGCCGTTCAGCAGATAGGCGTTCACCGTCGAGTCCACGCAGTCGCTGCCGCTGCCGTACGCACCGTGGCCCTCGCCCTTCCAGGTCAGCTCGACGCCGACCCCCTTGCCCAGCTCGTCGGCCATCTTCCGGGCACCCTCGTACGGGGTCGCCGGGTCGCCGGTGTTGCCGACCAGCAGGACGGGTGCCGCGCCCGGTGCGCTCACGTCCGGAGTGTCCCACTGCCCGGCCACCGGCCAGTCGTGGCACCAGCCGGCCGAGTCCCAGCCGAGGAAGTCCCCGAAGACGGGCGAGATCTTCTCGAACTCCGCCAGCCGCTTCTTCGTCTCGGCGAGCGTCGGCCGCTCCTTGTCGTCCAGGCACGATATGACCCGCTGGGAGTGGGTGGTCGTGCCGTAGTGCCCCGAGGAGTCCCGCTCGTTGTACTGGTCCGCGAGCGACAGCAGCTCCGAGCCGTCGCCCTCCTCGGCCGCCTTCAGCGCGCTGGTCAGCGTCGGCCAGCTGTCCTGGCTGTACAGCGGCAGCACGATGCCGGTGACCGCGAGGGACTGGGTCAGCTTGCGCCCGGACGACGTGGGCAGCGGCGTGGCGTCGAGCCTCTTCAGCAGGTCGGCGATCTTCTGCGAGCCCTGTTCCGGGTCCTGGCCGGTGGACTTGAGGTAGTCGTCCAGGGCCCGCTGGAAGCCGGCGGCCTGGTTCTTCTCCTGGCCGACCGAGTCGGCCGTCGGGTCCACCACCGCGTCCAGGATCAGCCGCCCCACGTTCTTCGGGAACAGGTGGGCGTACACACCGCCCAGTTCGGTGCCGTACGAGATGCCGAAGTAGTGCATCTTCGTGTCACCGAGAACCTGGCGCATCAGGTCCATGTCGCGGGCCGTGTCGGTCGTCGAGACATGCGCGATCAGCGTGCCGGCGGCCTTCTCGCAGCCCTTGCCGAAGGCGGCGGCGTCCTCGAAGTACGCCGTCTCCTCCGCCGCGGTGTCCGGTGTCGCGTCGATCGACTCGGCGCTCTGGATGTCCTTGTCGCTGCGGCACCGGATCCCCTCACTGGCCCCCACCCCGCGCGGGTCCCAGCTCACCAGGTCGTACCGCTCGCGCAGCGCGGAGACGGTGGAGGCGTAGTACGGCATCGTCGAGACGCCGGAGCCGCCCGGCCCGCCGAAGTTGAACAGCAGCGAGCCGATCCGCTTCCCCGAACCCCCGCTCGCCTGCTCCCGGATGAGTGCCAGCCCGATCGTCTCCCCGTCCGGCTTCGACCAGTCCAGCGGCACCTTGAGCGTCGCGCACCGCCACTCGTCCCCGGGCGCGGCGGAGTCCGAAGTGGCCTTGCAGCGGCTCCAGTCGAGCTTCTGGGCGGTGAGGGACGCGGGCAGGGCCGCCGAGCCGGTCGCGGTGGACGTGGCGGCCGAGGGCTGCCCGGCCGAGGCCTTCCCCTCGTCCTGACCCCCGCCTGACGAACCGCTACTGCACCCGGCCACGAGCAGTCCCGCGGCAACAGCGGCCGCCCACCGTACATATCGCAACATGCGCGCACACCCCCCACACAGGCCCTCCGCGCATTCGTTGCGGGAGAGCGGTCAGGCCATAGTAGGCGGATCGGGCAGAGGCCGTTTCAGCCTGTGGATAACCTTTTGACCTGCGTGTTTACGGCGCCCCGTCAGGGGCGCGGGGCTGTGTTCGATATGCGGCTCCGCCGCGGGGGCGCGACCAGCCACGACGAAGCCGCAGACGACTACGCACAGACCGTTCCGGCCTTCGGCACCGTCCCCTCCAGCAGATAGCCGTTCACGGCACCCTGCACGCACTTGTCCTTGCTGTCGTACGCCCCGTGTCCCTGCCCCTTGTACGTCAGCTCGACCCCGACGCCCTTCCCCAGCGCGTCCACCATCTTCTTCGCGCCCTCGTACGGCGTCGCCGGGTCCCCCGTGTTGCCCACGACCAGGATCGGCGCCGACCCGGGCGCGCTGACGTCGGGATGGTCGGCGGCGCCCGGCACCGCCCAGTCCGTGCAGCTGACCATCCCCCAGGCGAGGTAGTCGCCGAACAGCGGCGAGGCGGCGCGGAACTCGGGCAGCTTCTGCTGGACGTAGTCGGCGGTGTACCGGGGCTTCTCGTCGGCGCAGTTGATGGCGATGTTCGCCGCCGTGATGTTGCTGTACTCGCCGTTCAGGCTGCGGCCGTTCATCGAGTCGGACAGCAGCATCAGGATCTTCCCGTCGCCGTCGTACGCCTCCTCGAGCCCCTCGGTGAGGTACTCCCAGAAGTCCTTGGAGTACAGGGACTGGGCGATCCCGTTGGTCGCGGCGGACTGGGTGAGCTGGCGGGGCAGGACACCCGGGATCGGCTTCTCGTCGAGGTCCACCAGGAGCTTGGCGATACGGTCCTTCACGTCCTGCGGGGTGTCGCCGATCGGGCACTCCGTCTTCTTCGACGTGCAGTCCTCGGCGAAGTTGTCGAGCGCGAGCTGGAAGCCCTTGGCCTGCCCGAGCGAGCTCTGCTCCGGGTCCTGGGTGGGGTCGACGACGCCGTCGAAGACGGCCCGGCCCACGTTCTTCGGGAACAGGTGGGCGTAGACGCCGCCGAGTTCGGTGCCGTAGGAGATGCCGAAGTAGTGCAGCTGCCGGTCGCCGAGGACCTGGCGCATCAGGTCCATGTCGCGTGCGGCGTCGGTGGTGCGGACCTGCGGCAGGATCGTCCTGGAGTTCTTCTCGCAGGCGGCGTTGAACTGCTTGGTGCGGTTGATCAGCTGGGTGCGTTCGGCGCTGGTCTCGGGCGTCGCGTCCTGTTGGAAGTAGTCGTCGAGCTGCTCGTCGTTCTCGCACTCGACGGGGTCGCTGCGGCCGACTCCGCGCGGGTCGAAGCTGACGAGGTCGTAGCGCGTGCGCAGGGCTGCGTAGTCGTCGCCGAACGCGGGGAGGGTGGTGACGCCGCTGCCGCCCGGGCCGCCGAAGTTGAAGATCAGGGAGCCGATCCGCTTGTCCGGGTCGCCGCTGGCCCTGGCCCGGATCAGCGCGAGCCCGATGGTGGCGCCCTTCGGCTTCGACCAGTCCAGGGGTGCCTTCATGGTGGCGCACTGCCACGTGCCGCCGCCGGGCAGCGGTGACGGTGCGTCGCCGCCGCCCTCGGCCTCGTCGGGGGCCGGGCAGCTCTTCCAGTCCAGCTTCTGCGTCGCCAGGTCCCCGTCCTTGGAACCGTCGCTGCTGCACCCGGTCAGCAGGGAGGACAGCGCCAGCGCGGCGGTCATGGCGGCGACACGGATCCGGAAGGCGTTCGGCATGATCCCATCCTGGGGTCGCACCCGGCCACGCGCGCGGGGCGCGAGCCGTCCGAGGTACGACCCTAGAGCGCGCCCTTGCGCGAGAGGTGGTTGAAGGCCAGCCAGCCCGGCAGGACCGGCAGCCACAGGGTCAGCAGCCGGTACAGGAGGACGGCCGGCGCCGCGACCTCCTTGGGGAGGCCGACGGCGATCAGGCCGACGGTCAGGGTCGCCTCGACCGCACCGACACCGCCCGGGGTCGGCGCCGCGGAGCCGAGCGCGTTGCCGGCGAGGAAGACGACGGCGACGCTGGCGATGCTCAGCGAGGTCGACTGGTCGCCGAACGCGCGGATGGAGGCGTCCAGGCACATCACGAAGCAGGCGGTCAGCAGCAGCATGCCGCCGATGCCGGTGACGAGCTTCTGCGGCCGCTGGAGCACGTCCAGCATGCGCGGCACGACACCCGCGAAGAGCGACCGCACGCGCGTGCTGACGAATTTCCGCAGGAACGGCACCGAGGTCACCACCAGCACCAGTACCGCGACGGTCAGCAGGCCCGCGATGACCGTACGGGAGGGCGACAGCGACGGGGTCTTCTCGGTGCCGGTCAGATAGCCGAAGGACAGCAGCATGAGGATGTGACAGCCGAGCGAGAACAGCTGCGAGGCGCCGACGCTCGCCACCGCGCCCCCAGGGCGTACGCCCGCGCGCTGCAGGAAGCGCGTGTTGAGGGCCACACCGCCGACCGCGGCGGGCGCCACGATCTTCACGAACGAACCGGCGACCTGCGCCGCCACGGTCCGCACGAAGGGCACCCGCTCGGGCACGAACCCGAGCAGCGACATCGCGGCGGCGACATAGCTGAGCGCCGAGAACAGCACCGCTGCGATCACCCAGCCCCACTGGGCGTTCGCGACCAGGGGGCCGAACTCGATGTGGGTGAGCTGGGTCAGCAGGTAGTACCCGCCGATCGCGCCGGCGATGACGCTGATCAGGGTCCGCGGCCGCACCCGCTCCAGGCGGGCCGGCTCGACGGGCGCCTGCGGCCTGATCCGCAGCACCTGGTGCCGGATCTGGGTGAGCAGGTCATCCTCGCGGGCCTCTTCCAGCGCGTCGTCCAGGGCCCGCTTCTCAGCCCGCTGCTCTGCGCGCACCGTCTTCTTGTCGGGCTTCTCGGCCTCCTCGGCGCGGGCCTGTCTGACCTGGCGGGACGCCTCCAGGACCGCGTCCCGCTCGCGCTGGGCGCGCTCCCTGGCCAGTCTGCGCAGCGTCGCGCGCGTGGACCGCGTCAGCGCGATCGGCTGGAGCATCGGCAGACAGTCGGCCACGGCGTCGGGTCCGAGGACGCCGACCGCCGAGGCCACCGCCCGCTCGGCGCCCACCCGCAGACCGAGCGTGGTGACCAGCTGGGCGACGTCCATGCGCAACAGCAGCTCACCGGCGGCGATCTCGCCGCCGCGCAGGTCGGTGAGGATCACCGTGCCGGAACGATCCACCAGGATGGCGTCACCCGCGAGCCTGCGGTGCGCGATCCGGCGCGACTGCAGCGCCTGTACCTGGTGCCAGGTGTTGCGCAGCAGTTCGTCGGTGATCTCCTCGTCGGCCAGCGAGTCGAGGGAGCGGCCGCCGGTGTGCTCGTAGACGAGCATCACGGCGTCGGGGCCCAGCTCGGAGGTGGCGATCAGCTTGGGCGCGTTGGCGCCGGCCGCGATCGCCGCGTAGGCCAGCAGTGCCTCCTGCTCCAGGGCCTGGCGCAGGGACTGGAGGCTGGAGCGGGTGGCGAAGCCGCGCAGGGTCAGGTTGCGCCACGCGCGGTAGAAGAAGCCCTGGGCCTGCTGCTCCCGGTCGACGACGGTGACGTCCAGCGGCGGGCCGTCCTCCAGGGTGACGAAGTAGCGCCGGCCCCGGTCGCCGTTCTCGGTGTCCAGCGCCTCCTCGCGGGCCGCGCCGACCGGGTGGAAGCCGACGTGTCTGAGGCCCGCCAGCAGGGTCCGGCCGGTGGGGCGGACGTTGGGGGAGCCGACGGCGTACAGCGTCCCGTAGGCGACGGTCCAGCCGATCAGCACCGTGAGGATGATCGAGAACGGTGTCGTGTAGCCGGTGACGAGCATGGAGAACGCGTCGAGCAGCAGCACGATCCACAGCACCGCGCGCCACCTCGGCCGCCGGGACATGCCGACGGCCGTCATGTAGGCGATGACGGGCGCGAGATAGCCGTGCACCGGGTCGGTGAGGGCGTGGATGTCACCGGGGGAGGGCTGGGTCAGCGCCTCCTGGATCGAGTCCGGGGCGGCTCTCGCCACCCACAGGTCGGTGGCGAGGGTCACGCCGTGCGCGAGGACGGCCGCGAGCACGCCGTCGGCGATGCGCAGCCCGTCCCGCTTGATCAGCCGCTCGATCGCGAACGCGACCGGTACCAGCAGGATCGCGATGCTGGAGGCCAGCCCCGCGAACCTGATCAGCAGGTCGGGGGCCTGTCCGGTGCCCTTGTTGATGTCCTGCTCGAGCCCGGAGGTGGTGCCGTGCGCGAAGGCGGCGATGCCGAGCAGCACGGCGACGGCGAGCACGCCGACCAGGAGCCGCATGAGGTCGGAGGGGCGGTGCACGCGCGCGGGGAGCAGCGGTTCGTCGCCCTCCACCTCGTCGGCGTGCGTCTCGTCGCACTCAGCGGGGTCCGGTTCGGCGGCACCCGACTGCACGGCACCCGACTGCACGGCGGCGGGCTGTGTGGCGTCGGGCTCTGCGGCGGCCGACTGAGCGGTGTCCGGGCGCACGGTGTCCGACTCGGGCGCGTCCGGGTGCGGCGGAGTGCCGGATTCCGCCGCGTCCGGGCGTGCGGCGGCGTCAGAGGTGCCGGCTCCGCCCTCGGAGCGCACGCCCTGCTGCTCGGTCGTCTCTTCTTGATCTCGTATCACCAGTCACCGCCCGCACGATGGTGGCATGCTCCACCGACACCCGAGGGCATCAGGGTGCAGATGCGGGGTCGCACAGTCTGCCCCAAGCGCCGCGAGAGGGCGAGGCGCAGGCCTGCCGCGGACCGCGCGGGTTGTCGGTGGGGTGCGGCAGGATGGGGCGAATGAGCGAGCAGAGCCTTCCCGAGGACACCCGAGAGGGGTACGCGGAGGAGTTGCCCGAGTACGCCGAGCGGGTCCTGGAGGTCGCCGAGCGGATCCCGCCCGGGCGCGTGATGACGTACGGCGACGTCGCGGAGTGGCTGGAGGAGGGCGGTCCGCGTCAGGTGGGGCGGGTGATGGCCCTCTACGGCGGTGCCGTCCCGTGGTGGCGGGTGGTGCGCGCCGACGGGGTGCTGCTCCCGGGGCACGAGCTGGGCGCGCTGGACCACTACCGCGCCGAAGGCACCCCGCTCAGGGAGGCGAGCAGGGCCGCGGAAGGCCATCTGCCGCGGCTCGACATGAAGCGGGCGCGGTGGGACGGCGGCGCGGACGCGGGGGCTCACACCTGACAGCTTCCGCCATCGGAGGCCCTCGGTGGGAACCGGTGGCCCGTACGAGGGACACCGGGGACGTCCGTGGCATGACGTACGTTCGTGAGATGTGCGGCGCGCGTGCCGCGAGTGGCGCCCGGGTCGGTCGGGTCGGACGGGAAGAAGCGGAAGCTCTGCTTCCGTCCGGTTCGTCGGCGTAGCGTCGGCTGCGCGTGTCCCGCTCACCCCGCGGCCACCCCTGCGCACGCGCGACCGCGAACCGACCAGCACACCCACCAGGACCGGCGAACCACGTGAGCTCCTCTTCCTCCACCAGGCGCCTGCCGCACCCCCCGGTGCGGCAGGGGAACCGTGGCGCTTACCGACTGGTCCGTACCCCGCCGGCCGACGTGGATCCCCCTCGTCTGGACGCGGCACAGCGCGCCGTGGTTGACCACGGGGCCGGCCCGCTGCTCGTTCTCGCGGGTCCCGGCACCGGGAAGACCACCACCCTGGTGGAGTCGGTGGCGGCGCGGATCGCCCGTGGCGCGGACCCGGAGCGGATCCTGGTGCTGACGTTCAGCCGCAAGGCCGCCGTCGAACTGCGCGACCGCATGGCCCTGCGGGTGGGTGCGGCCCGTGCGCCGCGGGCGACCACCTTCCACTCGTACTGCTACGCCCTGGTCCGCGCCCACCAGGACAGCGGTCTGTTCGTGGACCCGCTGCGGCTGCTGTCCGGCCCCGAGCAGGACGTCGCCGTCCGTGACCTGCTGGCCGGCCAGCCCGACCTGGAGCGGCTCGGGCTGAACCATGTGCGCTGGCCCGACGACCTGCGCGCCTGCCTCACCACCCGGGGCTTCGCCGACGAGGTCCGCGCGGTCCTCGCCCGCAGCCGCGAGCTGGGCCTGGACCCGGCCGCCCTGGACGCCTTCGCCCACCGTATCGGCCGCCCGGACTGGCGGGCCGCGTCCGCCTTCCTCGCCGAGTACCTCGACGTCCTCGACCTCCAGGGCGTCCTCGACTACGCCGAACTCGTCCACCGCGCGGTGCTGCTCGCCCACCGTCCCGAGGTCGCCCTGGACCTTGCCGGCCGCTACGACGCCGTGTACGTCGACGAGTACCAGGACACCGACCCGGCCCAGGTGCGCCTGCTGCACGCCCTGGCCGGCGGCGGCCGCACCCTGGTCGCGTTCGGCGACCCGGACCAGTCGATCTACACGTTCCGGGGCGCCGACGTGAACGGCATCCTGGACTTCCCGTCGGCCTTCGCGCGCGTGGACGGCCGCCCGGCGCCGGTGGAGGTGCTGCGTACGTCCCGCCGGGCCGGTACCGGCCTGCTGGCCGCGACCCGCCTGCTGACCCGGCGGATGCCGCTGACCCGGCTGCCCGCCGAGAAGGTGCGCGCGCACCGCGAGCTGACCGCCGCGCGGGACGACGGCCGCGTCGAGGTCTACACGTACCCGACGTCCGGTACCGAGCTGGACAACGTCGCCGACATCCTGCGCCGCGCGCATCTGGAGGACGGCGTGCGCTGGAGCGACATGGCCGTCCTGGTGCGCGCCGGCTCCCACACCATCCCGACGGTCCGTCGCGCCCTCACCGCGGCCGGCGTGCCCCTGGACATCGACGGCGACGACCTGCCGCTGCGCCACGAACCGGCGGTGGCGCCTCTGCTGACGGCGCTGCGGGCGGTGGCGGAGGCGGAGGCGGAAGCCGCGCACTCAGGTGCGGACGAGGGCGCCGAGGAGGCCGAAGAGGCTGCCTGCTGGCTCGACACCGAGACCGCGCTCACCCTGCTCACTTCCCCCCTCGCCGGCATGGACGCGGCCGACCTCCGCCGCCTCGGCCGTGCCCTGCGCGACGAGGAGCGGGCGGCCGGCAACGCGTTCCCGCCCCCGTCCGACAAACTGCTCGCGCGGGCGCTCGCCGAGCCCGAGCGCCTGGCCGTCCACGACCCCGGGTACGCGCGCGGGGCGCAGCGGCTCGGCGCGCTGCTCGCCCGGGCCCGGGAACGCCTCACGGGCGGCGGTACGGCCGAGGAGGCGCTGTGGGTCCTGTGGAACGGCACACCCTGGCCCTCGCGCCTGGAGCGCGCCGCCCGCCGCGGCGGCGCGGCCGGCCGCAACGCGGACCGGGACCTGGACGCCGTGTGCGCCCTGTTCGCCACCGCCGCCCGCGCGGAGGAGCGCAGCGGCGGCCGGGGCGCGCTGAACTTCCTGGCGGAGATCGAGGCCGAGGACATCGCCGCCGACACCCTCGCCGGCCGCGCGGTACGGCCCGACGCCGTACGCCTGATGACCGCGCACCGCGCCAAGGGCCTGGAGTGGCGCCTGGTCGTGGTGGCCGGCGTCCAGGAGGGCCTGTGGCCGGACCTGCGCCGCCGCGGCTCGCTCCTGGAGGCCGACCGCATCGGCCGTGACGGGCTCGCCGAGCCGCTCACCCCGGGCGCGCTGCTCGCCGAGGAGCGCCGCCTCTTCTACGTCGCCGCCACGCGCGCGCGTGAACGCCTCGTCGTCACCGCCGTGAAGGCCCCCGCGGACGACGGCGACCAGCCCTCCCGGTTCCTCACCGAACTGGGCGTCGAACCCCAGGACGTCACCGGACGGCCCCGCCGTCCGCTCGCCGTGGCCGCCCTGGTCGCCGAGCTGCGCGCGACCACCGTCGACCCGCGCGTGTCCGACGCCCTGCGGGAGGCGGCCGCCCGCCGCCTGGCCCGGCTGGCCGCGCTCGCCGACGAGGACGGCCGCCCTCTGGTGCCGTCCGCCCACCCCTACCGCTGGTGGGGCATGTTCGAGCCGACCGAGAGCAAGGTGCCGCTGCGCGACCGCGACCAGCCCGTGGTGCTCTCCGGCAGCGCCCTCGACCAGCTCGCCAACACCTGCAGCCTGCAGTGGTTCCTGGGCCGCGAGGTGAAGGCCGACGCCCCCGCCACCACCGCCCAGGGCTTCGGCAACGTCGTGCACGTCCTCGCCGACGAGGTCGCCTCCGGACGCACCCCCGCCGACCTCGCCGTCCTCATGGAGCGGCTGGACTCGGTGTGGAACGCGCTCGCCTTCGACGCGCCCTGGAAGTCGGCGCAGGAGAAGGACAACGCGCGCGTGGCACTCGAACGCTTCCTGAAGTGGCACGTCCTGGACCGCACCGCACGCACCCCGGTGGCCAGCGAGCAGGACTTCGACGTCACCCTCGGAGCGGGCGACTACGAGGTGCGCATCCGCGGCCAGATGGACCGCGTCGAGACGGACGGCGAGGGCCGCGCGTACGTCGTCGACTTCAAGACCGGCAAACAGGCGCCCAGCACGGCCGAGGTAGCCCGGCATCCGCAGCTCGCCGTCTACCAGCTCGCGGTCCGCGAGGGCGCCGTCGACGAGGCCTTCGACGGCGTCCGGCCCGAGCCCGGCGGCGCCGAACTGGTCCACCTCCGGCAGGGCGCGGCCCAGCGCGACGGCGGCGAGACCCTGCCCAAGGTGCAGGCGCAGGAGTCGCTGGAGGGGGAGTGGGTCGGCGAACTGCTGGCCACCGCCGCCGGCAAGGTCCTCGACGAGCGGTTCGCGCCGACCACCGGCCAGCACTGCACCCACTGCGCGTTCCGCGCCTCGTGCAGCGCGCGGCCGGAGGGGCGGCACGTGGTGGAGTGAACGAGCACACGGGGCGCCGTTTCGCCGATTGTGCCGTTTTATCGATTGTCAGTGCCCGCCGCTAGCCTCTGTCCTCATGCCCGCCCGTATCACCGACCCCGAGCAGCTCAAGGAGCTCCTCGGCATCCCGTTCACCCCGGAGCAGACGGCCTGCATCACCGCGCCGCCCGCCCCGCAGGTGATCGTGGCCGGGGCCGGGTCGGGCAAGACGACGGTGATGGCGGCCCGCGTGGTCTGGCTGGTCGGAACCGGACAGGTGGCCCCGGAGCAGGTCCTCGGCCTGACGTTCACCAACAAGGCGGCCGGCGAGCTCGCCGAACGCGTCCGCAAGGCGCTCGTCAGGGCCGGTGTCACCGACCCCGACGTCATCGACCCGGACAATCCGCCAGGCGAGCCGGTCATCTCCACGTACCACGCCTTCGCGGGCCGGCTGCTGACCGACCACGGCCTGCGCATCGGCCTGGAGCCGGCCTCCCGGCTGCTCGCCGACGCCACCCGGTACCAGCTCGCCGCGCGCGTGCTGCGCGAGGCACCCGGCCCCTATCCGGCCCTCACCCGGTCCTTCGCCGACCTGGTCAGCGACCTGCTCACCCTCGACTCCGAGCTCGCCGAACACCTGGTCCGCCCAGAGGACCTGCGGGCCTGGGACGCCGGTCTGCTGAACACCCTCGCGGGCGTCAGGCTCGGCAACGCCGACCTGCGCAAGGTCCCCGAGACCGCCGCCGCGCGCCGCGAACTGGCCGAGCTGGTCCTGCGTTACCGGGCCGCCAAGCGCGAGCGGGACCTGCTCGACTTCGGCGACCAGATCGCGCTGTCCGCGGCGCTGGCCGGCATCGCCGAGGTGGGCCGGCTGCTGCGCGAGGAGTTCCGGGTCGTCCTCCTCGACGAGTACCAGGACACCTCGGTCGCGCAGCGCGTGCTCCTGGCGGGCCTGTTCGGCGACGGGACCGGCCACCCCGTGACCGCGGTCGGCGACCCCTGCCAGGCCATCTACGGCTGGCGCGGCGCCTCCGTCGCCAACCTGGACGACTTCCCCGAGCACTTCGCGCACGCGGACGGGCGCCCCGCCACCCGCCAGGCGCTCAGCGAGAACCGTCGCAGCGGCGGCCGCCTCCTCGACCTCGCCAACGGCCTCGCCGAGCCGCTGCGCGCCATGCACGCGGGTGTGGAAGCCCTCCGCCCCGCCCCCGGCGCCGAGCGGGACGGCACGGTCCGCTGCGCCCTGCTGCGCACCCACGCCGAGGAGATGGACTGGATCGCCGACTCGGTCGCCCACCTTGTCCGCACCGGCACCGCACCCGGCGAGATCGCGGTCCTGTGCCGTACGGCGACCGACTTCGCGGAGATCCAGGGCGCCCTCGTCGCCCGTGACGTCCCCGTCGAGGTCGTCGGCCTCTCCGGACTGCTGCACCTGCCCGAGGTCGCCGACCTCGTCGCCGTCTGCGAGGTGCTCCAGGACCCGGGCGCCAACGCCTCCCTGGTCCGGCTGCTGACCGGCCCGCGCTGGCGCATCGGCCCCCGCGACCTCGCCCTCCTCGGCCGCCGCGCCCGGCGGCTGGTGTCCCACGCGCGCGTGGGCGACGCCGACGACCCGGACCGCAGGCTCGCCGAGGCCGTCGAAGGGGTCGACCCCGCCGAGGTGATATCCCTCGCGGACGCCCTGGACACGTTCCTGGAGCTGCCGTTCGACGGAGACCGGCCCGGACAGGGCGACGACGGGCTGCCGTTCTCGTCGGACGCGCGCGTGCGCTTCGCCCGCCTCGCCACCGAGCTGCGCGAGCTGCGCCGCTCCCTGTCCGACCCGCTGATGGACGTCCTGCACCGCGTCCTCGCGGTCACCGGCCTGGAGGTGGAGCTGTCCGCGTCCCCGCACGCGCTGGCCGCCCGCCGCCGCGAGACCCTGTCCAACTTCCTGGACGTCGCCGCCTCCTTCGCGGCCGGCGACCAGGAGGCCACCCTGCTCGCCTTCCTCGGCTTCCTGCGCACCGCCGCCCAGTACGAGAAGGGCCTCGACAACGCCCTGCCCGGCGGCGAGAACACCGTCAAGGTGCTCACCGCGCACAAGTCCAAGGGCCTGGAGTGGGACGTCGTCGCCGTCCCCGGACTGGTCAAGGGCACCTTCCCGAGCAGCCAGGGGCGCGAGAAGTGGACCGCCCAGGCCAAGGTGCTCCCGCACGCCCTGCGCGGCGACACCGCCACCCTGCCCGACGTCGAGGCCTGGGACTCGCGTGGCCTGAAGGCCTTCCACGAGGCCATGAAGGACCACCAGCACACCGAGGAACTCCGCCTCGGCTACGTCACCTTCACCCGCCCCCGCTCCCTGCTCCTCGGCTCCGGCCACTGGTGGGGCCCCAGCCAGAAGAAGCCGCGCGGCCCCTCCGACTTCCTCCGGTCCCTGTACGACCACTGCGCCGACGGCCACGGCGAGATCGAGGCCTGGGCCGACGAACCGGGGGAGGACGAGGAGAACCCGGCCCTGCACGCGGCGAGCGCCGACCAGGTGTGGCCGCTGCCCCTGGACGAGGCCGCCCTGGCCCGCCGCCGACAGGCCGCCGACACCGTCCTGGCCCACCTGGACGCCCTCACCGCCGAAGCCGCCGAAGGTGCCGGAGGTGCCGGAGGTGCCGCAGTCACTCCCGCCGGCCACGACCCGGCCGTCGGCGAGGACCCGGACTGGCCCCCGCCGCCCGAGGACGACGAACCCGACCCGTACGAGGACGCCTTCCCGGACACGGACTCCGCCGACCCCTCCGGCTGGGACTCCTGGAGCACCGACCGCCCCGCGGTCCCGCACCAGGCCACGCCCGCCGAGCGCACGCCCCCGCGCACGCCGGTGCACGAGCGCGCCCCGGAACCCGAGCGCATCCTCCCCGCTCCCGAGGAAGCTCTCCTCACTCCCGAGGAAGCCTTCCTCACCCCCGAGGAAGCCCGCACCATCGCCTCCTGGGACCGCGACCTCGACGCGCTCACCGGAGAGCTGCTGCGCGCCCGCCGGAACACCACCGACGTCCCCCTCCCCGCCACGCTGTCCGCGACCCAGCTGATGCGGCTGGCCGAGGACCCGGACGGGCTCGCGCAGGAACTCGCGCGCCCCATGCCACGCCCTCCGCAGCCCGCCGCGCGCCGGGGCACCCGCTTCCACGCCTGGGTCGAGGCACGCTTCGAGGAGCTCACGCTGCCCATGCTGGAGCCCGACGAACTGCCCGGCAGCGACGCCGAGATCGCCGACGAACGCGATCTCGAAGCCCTCAAGGAGGCCTTCGAACGCACCGAGTACGCCCACCGCACGCCCTACCGCGTCGAGGCCCCCTTCCAGCTCTCCCTCGCGGGCCGGGTCGTCAGGGGCCGTATCGACGCCGTCTACCGGACCGACCACGGCGACGGGGCGACGTACGCGACGACGTACGAGATCGTCGACTGGAAGACCAGCCGCACCCGCCTCGCCGACCCGCTCCAGCTGGCGATCTACCGGATCGGCTGGGCCGAGCAGCAGGGTGTGCCGCCCGAGTCGGTCACGGCCGCGTTCGTGCACGTACGCACCGGTGAGGTCGAACGACCGGACGGCCTGCCGGACCGGGCCGCCCTGGAAAGACTGATCGTCGGACAGGCCGAGTGTGACGAACCGCCCGCCGAGGATGTCGGTCCGGGCCGATAGGCTCGTGACCATGAGCCAGACCCCGGACAGCGCCGTCCGTACGTACATCGAGCAGCACCGCGCCGCCTTCCTCGCCGACCTCGCCGAGTGGCTGCGCATCCCCTCCGTGTCGGCCCAGCCCGACCACGCTCCCGATGTACGCCGCAGCGCCGACTGGCTCGCCGCCAGACTGAAGGAGACCGGCTTCCCGACCGCCGAGGTCTGGGAGACGGCGGGCGCCCCGGCCGTCTTCGCCGAGTGGCCCGCGGGCGACCCCGAGGCGCCCACGGTCCTCGTCTACGGCCACCACGACGTGCAGCCCGCCGCCCGCGAGGACGGCTGGGACAGCGACCCCTTCGAGCCCGTCGTCCGCGACAACCGCCTCTACGCGCGCGGGGCGGCCGACGACAAGGGCCAGGTGTTCTTCCACACACTCGGCGTCCGCGCCCACCTCGCCGCCACCGGCCGCACCGCCCCCGCGGTCAGCCTGAAGCTGCTGATCGAGGGCGAGGAGGAGTCCGGCTCCCCGCACTTCCGTGCCCTCGTCGAGGAGCACGCCGAGCGGCTCGCCGCCGACGCCGTGATCATCTCCGACACCGGCATGTGGTCCGAGGACACCCCCACGGTGTGCACGGGCATGCGCGGGCTCGCCGAGTGCCAGATCGTCCTGCACGGCCCCGACCAGGACATCCACTCCGGTGCCTTCGGTGGCGCCGTCCCCAACCCGGCCACCGTCGCGGCCCGCCTGGTCGCCGCCCTGCACGACGAGCACGCGCGCGTGGCGATCCCCGGCTTCTACGACGGCATCGTGGAGCTGAGCGACCGCGAGCGGCAGCTGTGGGCCGAGCTGCCCTTCGACGAGGAGAGCTGGCTGCGCGAAGCGCATTCACACGCCACCGAGGGCGAGGCCGGGCACACCACCCTGGAGCGCGTCTGGGCCCGCCCCACCGCCGAGGTCAACGGCATCGGCGGCGGCTACCAGGGCCCCGGCAGTAAGACGATCATCCCGTCCTCGGCTCTGCTGAAGCTGTCGTTCCGCCTGGTCGCCGGGCAGGACCCCGACCACATCGAGAAGATCGTCCGCGCCTGGGCCGACGAGCGGATCCCCGCCGGGATCCGCGCCGAGATCACCTTCCTGCCGGCCACGCGCCCGTGCCTGACCCCGCTCGACCACCCCGGCCTCCAGTCGCTGGCCCGCGCCATGGGCCGGGCCTTCGAAGGACCGGTCCGGTTCACCCGTTCGGGTGGCTCGGGGCCCGCCGCCGACCTTCAGGACGTCCTCGGCGCACCCGTCCTCTTCCTGGGCATCTCCGTCCCCTCCGACGGCTGGCACGCCCCGAACGAGAAGGTCGAGCTGGACCTCCTCCTCAAAGGCGTCGAGACCAGCGCCTACCTGTGGGGCGACCTCGCCGAGAACTGGCGCCATGCCCCCTGACCCGCCGACGCCGTCCGGAGCGGCACCGCGGGCGGGGCACACTGGAAGGGCCGCACCGCCCGCCCCCGCCCGACCCGGTCTCCTCCCGCCCTTCGTCCCGCTGAACCGCCCGTTGAAACATCCGTTGCACTGGGGGAGTTGGAAGCACCCGTGACCACCTGGACCGACCACACCGCCGACCGACCCATCTCGCTCACCGCCCCGAGCGGCATCGACCGCGCTGCCCACCACCGGCTCGACGAGGCCTGGCTCGCGGCGGCGTGGAGCCACCCCGACACCCGCTGTTTCGTGGTCTCCGGCGGCCAGGTCCTCATCGACGAGACGCCCGACGGCCGCACCGAACTCGTCATGACGCCCTCCTTCGAGGCCCCCCTCACCGAGGCGCACCGCTACTTCCTGGGCACCGACGAGGACGGCGTCAGCTACTTCGCCCTCCAGAAGGACGCCCTGCCCGGCCGTATCGACCAGTCCGCGCGCCCCGCGGGCCTGCGGGAGGCCGGACTGCTGCTGTCACCTCGGGACACCGGCCTGATGGTGCACGCGGTCGGCCTGGAGAACTGGCAGCGCACCCACCGCTTCTGCTCCCGCTGCGGCGAGCGCACGGTCATCGCCGCCGCCGGCCACATCCGCCGCTGCCCCGCCTGCGGCGCCGAGCACTACCCTCGCACCGACCCCGCCGTGATCATGGCCGTCACCGACGAGGACGACCGCATCCTGCTCGGCCGCCAGGTCCACTGGCCCGAGGGCCGCTTCTCCACGCTCGCCGGTTTCGTCGAGCCCGGCGAGTCCATCGAGCAGGCGGTGCGCCGCGAGGTCTTCGAGGAGGCCGGGATCACCGTAGGCCCGGTCGAGTACGTCGCCAGCCAGCCCTGGCCGTTCCCGTCCAGCCTCATGCTCGGCTTCATGGCCCGCGCCACCACCACCGAGATCGACGTCGACGGCGACGAGATCCACGAGGCCCGCTGGTTCTCCCGCGACGAACTCGGCGCCGCCTTCGACTCCGGCGACGTCCTGCCGCCCTACGGCATCTCGATCGCGGCCCGCCTGATCGAGATGTGGTACGGCAAGCCACTGCCGACGAGGAGCTTCGTCTGAGACGGCCGTCATGACCGCAGAGGAGTACTGGAACCACAACGTCCACTACCACCCCGTGGTGCTGGACGCGGTTCCGGAAAGCTGCCGCACGGCCCTGGACGTCGGCTGCGGCGACGGCCTGCTCGCCGCCAAGCTCGCGGCCAGGGCGGAGTCGGTGACCGGCGTGGACCGGTCGGCAGAGATGATCAGGCAGGCGCGCAAGCGGGAGGCCGGGAACGTCACCTTCCTGGAGGGCGACTACCTCGACGACGCCGCCCTCGACAAGGAGGGCTACGACTTCGTCAGCGCGGTCGCCGTCATCCACCACGTCCCCTTCGACGACGCGATCGACCGGCTGGTGGGGCTGCTCGCGCCCGGCGGCCGGCTGGTCGTCGTCGGCCTGGCCCACGACCACACCCTGCTGGACCGGGTGATCAGTGGCTGCGGGGTCCCCGCGAGGCTGCTGACCGCGCTCCGGCGAGGTGGCGGGCGGGGTCCTGCCGACATGCCGGTCGAGGACCCGATCATGACCTGGGGAGAGGTCCGGCAGTCGACCGCGCACCGGCTCCCCGGCCGCCGCTACCGGCGCCGCCTGCTGTGGCGCTACACGCTGGTGTGGGACAAGCCGGAGTGAACATGCGAAAGCGGCCCCTGACATGAGTCAGGAGCCGCCGCGCGCCGGGAGGCCTACGCGCTGATCTTCTGCTTCACCTGGGCCAGCGACGGGTTCGTCAGCGTCGAGCCGTCGGCGAAGAGCACCGTGGGGACCGTCTGGTTTCCGCCGTTCGCCTTCTCCACGAATGCGGCCGAATCCGGGTCCTGCTCGATGTTGATCTCGGTGTAAGCGATGCCCTCGCGGTCCATCTGGCTCTTCAGCCGGCGGCAGTAGCCGCACCACGTGGTGCTGTACATCGTCACAGTGCCCTGCATCTCGCTCGCACTCCTTCGGCGGGTCGGGGAAGCTCGTCCAGGAGAGCAACGTACGCGGCTCTTCCGCCATTCCCGCAGCACGGGCCCAGAGTGACGCCTGCCGCATTAGTACGACTGCGCGGGGTTGCCTGTGGACAACCGGCACAGCCGTCTCCGGCGACCTGGCAGCATGGCCATGTGACAGCAGCAACGCACTCCTCCCTCTTCCCGCCGGTACCGGACTCTGCCGACGCGGTGCTCGAAGGGCTCGACCCCGAGCAGCGCGCGGTGGCGACCGCCCTGCACGGTCCCGTGTGCGTGCTGGCCGGAGCCGGTACCGGCAAGACCCGGGCGATCACCCACCGGATCGCCTACGGGGTGCGGGCCGGCATCCTCCAGCCGTCCAGCGTGCTCGCCGTCACCTTCACCAACCGCGCCGCCGGGGAGATGCGCGGCCGGCTGCGCCAGCTCGGCGCCCAGGGGGTGCAGGCCCGCACCTTCCACTCGGCCGCGCTGCGCCAGCTCCAGTTCTTCTGGCCGAAAGCGATCGGTGGTTCCCTGCCCCGGCTCGTCGACCGCAAGATCCAGCTCGTCGCCGACGCGGCCGCCGCCTGCCGCATCCGCCTCGACCGGGGCGAACTGCGGGACGTCACCGCCGAGATCGAATGGTCCAAGGTCACCCGGACCGTCCCCGCCGACTACCCCCTTGCAGCCGTGAAGGCCGGCCGGGAGGCCCCCCGCGACCCCGCCGAGATCGCCCAGATCTACTCCGTCTACGAGGACCTCAAGCGCGACCGCGCGGTCATCGACTTCGAGGACGTCCTGCTGCTGACCGTCGGCATCCTGCAGGACCGGCACGACATCGCCGAACAGGTCCGCGCCCAGTACCAGCACTTCGTCGTCGACGAGTACCAGGACGTCAGCCCGCTCCAGCAGCGGCTGCTGGAACTCTGGCTCGGCGAGCGCGACAGCCTCTGCGTCGTCGGCGACGCGAGCCAGACCATCTATTCGTTCACAGGAGCAACCCCCGACCATCTGCTCGACTTCCGCACCCGCCACCCCGGGGCCACCGTCGTCAAGCTGGTCCGCGACTACCGCTCCACACCCCAGGTCGTCCACCTCGCCAACGGTCTCCTGGCCCAGGCCCGCGGCCGGGCCGCCGACCACCGCCTGGAGCTGATCTCCCAGCGCCCCGCCGGCCCCGAGCCCGTCTACACCGAGTACACCGACGAGCCCGCGGAAGCCGAGGGCGCCGCCCGCCGGATCCGGGAGCTGATCGGTGCAGGGGTGCCAGCCGCCGAGATCGCCGTGCTGTTCCGCACCAACGCCCAGTCCGAGACGTACGAACAGGCCCTCGCGGACGCCGGGGTGCCCTACCAACTGCGCGGCGCCGAGCGGTTCTTCGACCGGCCCGAGGTGCGCAAGGCGGGCGTCGCCCTGCGCGCCGCTGCCCGCTTCGGGGGCAACGACGCGCTGCTCGACGACACCGTGGACCTGCCCTCGCAGGTGCGCGCGGTCCTCTCCGGGGAGGGCTGGACCACCTCGCCCCCGGCCGGCTCCGGCGCGGTCCGGGAGCGCTGGGAGTCACTGGCCGCTCTGGTCAACCTCGCCCAGGACGTCGCCGCCGCCCGGCCCGCCGCGACCCTCGCCGACTTCGTCGCCGAACTCGACGAACGCGCCGGTGCCCAGCACGCCCCGACCGTCCAGGGCGTCACCCTCGCCTCCCTGCACTCGGCGAAGGGCCTGGAGTGGGACGTCGTCTTCCTGGTCGGCGTCGCCGAGGGCATGATGCCGATCACCTATGCGAAGACCGACGAGCAGATCGAGGAGGAACGCCGGCTCCTCTACGTCGGAGTGACCCGTGCCAGGGAACGGCTCCATGTCTCCTGGTCCCTCTCCCGCACCCCCGGCGGCAGACCCGGCCGCAGGCCCAGCCACTTCCTGGACGGTCTACGCCCCGGCTCCACCGGCACCGTCGGCAGGACCGGCGGCGCCGGCGGCGGAGGCGTCGAACGCGGCTTCACCGGCGGCCCCGCGGCCGCACCCCGGCGCACCCAGCGCACCCCCGCCCGCTGCCGGGTCTGCGGACGCACGCTGACCGACGCCGGCGAGATGAAGCTGATGCGCTGCGACGGCTGCCCGTCCGACATGGACGAGGGACTCTACGAGCGGCTGCGCGAGTGGCGTGCGGACCAGGCCCGGCTCAGCGGTCAGCCCGCCTTCTGCGTCTTCACCGACAGGACGCTGATGGCCATCGCCGAGAGCGCTCCGGACGACGACCGCGACCTGGCTCGCATCCCCGGTGTCGGCGCGCGCAAGCTCAACCGTTACGGTGCCGATGTTCTGGCCATCTGCGCAGGCCAGGACCCCGACGGCGAAGAAGTCGGGGGCTGATGCGAACTCGTCGAAAAAATAGTTTGCGCATGCCCCAGCAATCCCCATAGGTTCTAGGCACGGAAGCGGCGGCCTTCTCGAAGGCCCGATTCCGTGTTGTACTTGCATATCCGAGCGGATCGGCTCAACACCGGTCCCCCAGACGCCGAGAGGAGGCGAGTCCAGTGATCAGCATCAAGACCAGCAGCAACATCAGCGCGGCCAAAATGACCGATCTCTCGGCCGTCTCCGTGTGCATGCTCGGCGTCTCGAACCTGGGCACCGGTCTGTCCGGCATCTCTGCCGTGCGTCCGGCGTCCTCCGTTTCTCTCGCGGGTCTTCCTGTCCGTGAGCGCAATGAGCGACCGACCAAGGCACTGGAAGCAGTAGCGGCACAGGCGAAGGCCTATGCCTTTACGGCGACCGGTGCCGGAAGCCGGCAGCAGACGACGCAGCACCACCTGATGTGGGCCTTCCGTGGGCCAGAACCCTGGAGTGATCCAGCCTGATCGATCAGGCCGGCGCCTTCAGGGCCGCGGAACCCCATCCGGGATCCGCGGCCCTTCTGTTTTCCCCGAACGGGGAGAGCGGAGCGAAGGGGCCTCGGGACAAGAGCAGAACCCGGTACCAGCCGCCAACCGGTCCAACCCGACCGGCACGACCAGACGAGGAAGAACAACCGTGCAACTCGAAGCGCACGCCCCGTCCGTACCGCCTTCCGAAACGATCCCCCCGCCCGGCCTCACGGAGGACTCCACCTTGATCCCGCTCACCGCGCTCACCGCGCTCGACGACGCCATCGAGAACCTCGGCGTACCCGTCCCCTGCCGTTCCTACGACCCGGAGGTCTTCTTCGCCGAGTCGCCGGCGGACGTCGAGTACGCCAAGTCCCTCTGCCGCACCTGCCCGCTGATCGAGGCCTGCCTCGCGGGGGCCAAGGAGCGGCGCGAGCCCTGGGGCGTCTGGGGTGGCGAGCTGTTCGTCCAGGGTGTCGTCGTCGCCCGGAAGCGGCCGCGTGGCCGTCCGCGCAAGAACCCGGTCACGGCATGAACATCCACGGAACGATCGACCGCCCCCTCACGCACGATCCCAAGAAGCAGGCCCCGATGAAGCCGTCAACCAGCGAGCCCGCCGGCTCCGCGATCCCAGACTTCACCACCGCCGGTACCGCCACCGGCTCGCGTCAGAACAGGACCCGAGAGATGCAACTCATCCCAGAAGCCTTGGCTCGTGCGCATATGCACGAGCGACTGTACGAGGCCGAGCGGGAACGCCGGGCCGTGCGCCTGGCGGCCGCTCGCCGGATGCAGCGCCGGGCCGAGCGCGCCTCGATGCGCGCCCGCCGTGCGCTCGCCATGGCCGTGATGCAGTAACCCAGCACACCTGAAGCGGTGGCCTCCCGACCCCGGGAGGCGAAAGCTCCCCGCGGGGGCCGGTCCGGCCGAACGGACCGGCCCCCGCGGTGCGTTGTCCCGGGGGATCCGCGCCGTGGAGTTATCGTCACTGGGTGACGAGTCTTTCCGGAGGCAGTGATCACGGCGGCTCCGCCATGGAGCCCCACCCGCTCGTGTGCGCCCGCTGCGGCACCCCGGCCGACGGCCCCCCGCCCACCACCTGGACCTGCTCCGTGGAGAACGGCGTCCGCCAGTTCTTCTGCGACACCTGCTCCAGGGAGAACCTCAGAGCGATCGAGGGCCGGCTCGATTCGTCCTGGTGGTGAACACCGCCCCTACTTCGCCTCCACGGCCGCCTCGGTCCCTTCCACTTCCCCGTCCTCTTCGGCGTCTTCGTCGGCATCCAGTTCGGCTTCCAGGGCCTCCCCGAGTTCCTCGAGTTCCTCGAACTCTTCGAGCTCTTCGGGTACGAACCCGGGCAGCCACGCCTCCAGCTCCTCCCGCAGCCGCACCGTCGCCCCCAGCTGGCACAGCACGCCGATGGTGCTCAGGGTCACCCGGTGTATGAGGAGGTAGGCCGGCGGCAGGTTGAGCTGCTTGCCCAGCTGGTGGGCGGGGTTGCGGGGGTCGGCGATGCGGGCCGCCTGGCTGCGCATCCAGTTGCGGGTGAAGGTGAACTCGTCGACCTGGGCCGGTTCGATGATCGGCAGCAGGTAGTCCAGGACGGCGTCGGGGTCCAGCTCTATGGACTCCTTGACGAACCCCTCCGCGCACAGCAGCTCGTAGACCGCCTCGGCGTCCCCGTCCAGCGTCATCCGCAGGGAGTCGCCGATCGGGCTGGGCAGGCCGCCGGAGAGACGGTCGACGGTGCCGAAGTCCAGCACGCCGAGGCGCCACTCCTCCTCGTCCTCCGGTGCACCGGGCAGCAGACGGAAATTGCCGGGGTGCGGGTCGGCGTGCAGCAGGCCGGTGCGGGCCGGGCCCGAGAACAGGAACCGGGCCAGGAGCTGACCGGCCCGGTCGCGCTGCTCCTGCGTACCCCCCGAGATGATCTCGGAGAGCGGTATCCCGTCGATCCACTCCGTGACCAGGACCTGGTCGCACTGGTGCACCACCGCGGGGACCACCACATCGGGGTCGCCCTCGAACTCCTCCGCGTGCGCCGCCTGGGACTGCGCCTCCAGGGAGTAGTCCAGCTCCTCGGAGACCCGGTCGCGCAGCTCCGCGATCAGCGGCTTGATGTCCATACCGGGGATCAGCGGCCCCAACAGGCGGGCGAAGCGGCTCAGTTGCCCCAGGTCGGAGAGCAGGGCCTCGCCCGCTCCCGGGTACTGCACCTTGACCGCCACCGTCCGGCCGTCCTGCCACACCGCGCGGTGCACCTGGCCGATCGAGGCAGCCGCCGACGGCTTGTCCTCGAACTCCAGGAACAGCTCCCGCCAGTCCTCCCCGAGACGCTCGGTGAGCACCGCGTGCACGGTGCGGGTCGGCATCGGCGGCGCGGCGTCCTGGAGCTTGGTGAGAGCCGCCCGGTAGGGGCCGGCGATCTCCTCCGGGAGGGCCGACTCGAAGACGGACAGAGCCTGCCCGAACTTCATCGCCCCTCCCTTCAACTCGCCCAGGACCTTGAACAGTTGCTCCGCGGTGCGCTGTTGCAGCTCCCGGCCGACGATCTCCGCGGACTCGCCCACGATGCGCTTGCCCAGACCCCAGGTCGCCCGGCCGGCGAAGCCGAGCGGGAGCGCGGCGAGCTTGGCGGTCCGGGTGACCGCCTTCCGGGGAAGATCAGACATGCGCCCTCCAAGTCCCAGTCGGCCGTGCAGTGTCCGCGTGCTGTCCTCGCTCCGCCGACGGCCGTTGCACCACCATTGTCGCGTGTGGATCCCCGTTGGTTGAGGAGTGTTCCCTCATAGCTTTCTCCGCCGCCCCGCACGGGCATGCGGGGTGCGGCCAGACCGGCCGCGCGTGCCAGTGCACAGCCGGCACGGACGCCTCCCAGCGCGCCCCCGCGCAGCTCGGCGATTCCCCGTCGAGGAAGGCCAGGGCGTGCGTGGCGGCCAGCCCGGCCACGGCCGCCGCCAGCGTCAGATCGCAGGCGGCCACGCGGCGGGCCTGTCCGGACCGCCACTGGGCGATCAGACGCGGCCAGGCCGGATCCCGGTCCGTGCGGTGCTCGTGCAGACAGCGGGCGCACCCGGTCCCGCCGGGCAGGACGAGGGGGCCGACCACACCCGTGCCCTCCACGACACCCGTGTAGAGATGAGGGGTCCCCGAGGCCATCAGCGGTTCGGCGGCGCGTGCGTCCGGGGCGTGCACCAGCACGTCGTCGCGCGGGGCGACGATCACCAGGGCGAGGCCCGGCTCCTCCGCCGAAGAGTCCGGGCGGCGGGGCGGGCGGTCCGGGGCCGCCCGGCGGACGACCCTGCGCGCGGCCTCGTCGCGACGCTCGCCGACCGCCTCCGCGGGCAGCCCGCCCGGCGCCACGTCCCACGGCTGGACGCGGCCCACGTCCCGTACGTCGACCTCGCCGACGCCCGCGCCCGACAGCAGCGCGGCCAGCGTGGCACCGACCCGGCCCGCGCCCTGCACCCGCACCCGCAGCGCCCGCCGGGCCGCCAGCCGGCTGATCGCGCCGCCGGGCTCCGCAGTGATCAGGGTGAGCGAGGCCAGGTCCGGGCGCAGCCGCTCCAGCGCCTCTTTCTTTTCGCGCAGCGCCTGCGCCGCCGGCCCGCCGCCGTGCGCGTCGTCGACGAGCCCGGCCCCGGACAGCCGTTCCACCAGGGCGTCGACATGCCCGTCCGGCAGGTCCATGCGGCGCCCCTCCTCGCGCAGCAGCGCGAGCCCCCGGGCGCCGTCGAGCAGGTCCAGGAAGCTCCCGGTCGCCGTGTCCATCGGCCCCAGGGTCATCGCGTGCGCGGGAGTCATCCCGAACTGCACGGTGTTGAGATCGCGCCAGCCGCGCCGCAGCGCGGGCTTCACCAACGGATGCATGACAGGCCCCCGTATCTGTCGAAAGGTCACAGAACGTCCCCGTGTGTCGATGGAGCCGGTCACGCTCCGCCGACGAGTGCCAGCATGCCCGGGCCGCCCTGTGGGCGCCGAAAGTTGTCCACAGGCGGTGGGTATTCGTCGTACAAATCAAACGCATGGTGGGGGATCGGCACCGAACCGTCCCGGACCCGGGACTTCCCGCATGTGCAGCGGGTAACGTCGGGGCGTGCCCGCCGACCCACTGCACCGCGCCGGAAAGCCACAGCGCAGCACGACGAGCCAGCCGCCCAGCGGCTCGGTGGCGAGCGCGATCGAGGTTCGCAGGAGCGCCCGCCGCCGCCGGACCGTTTCTGCGTACCGCGAGGGCGATCGCACCGTCGTGCTGATCCCTGCCCGGATGTCCGAGGCGGAGGAGAAACGCTGGGTGACCGTCATGCTCAACAAACTCGCTGCCCAGGAGAGCAAGCGAGTGCTGGGCGACGCCGAACTGGCCGAGCGTGCCGAGCGGCTGTCGGCCCAGTACTTCGGCGGCCGGGCCCGCCCCGCCTCGGTGCGCTGGGTCACCAACCAGAACACCCGCTGGGGCTCCTGCACCCCCTCCGAGGGCAGCATCCGTCTCTCGCACCGGCTCCAGGGCATGCCCGAGTACGTCGTCGACTACGTGCTCTGCCATGAACTGGCGCACCTGCTGGTGCCGGGGCACGGCCCCGGGTTCTGGCGGCTGCTGGAGGCGTATCCGCGGACCGAGCGGGCCCGGGGCTACCTCGAAGGGGTGGTCGCGGCCGAGCGGCTGCCCCATGTGCCCGGCGCGCGTGATGAGTGACACACCCCGGGAGCGCTCCCTCCGGGGTCGCTGAGCGCGGTTGTGTACCGGGTCTGTACCGACTTCTTCCGATGTCCGAGTTAGCCGTTAGCCTGGCGCGACGCACTCGCATTCGGGATGGGGGACGGTCGTAACGCATGGCCAGGGAATTCCAACGCGGCCACAAGGCCAGGATCAGTGACCTCACGGCGGGCACGGATCTGTACGTAGGCGTGCAGATCACCGGCCCCGGACTGACCTTCGACATCAGCTGCTTCGGCCTCGACGCCGACGAACGGCTGTCGGACGACCGGTACTTCGTCTTCTTCAACCAGCCGAAGTCGCCCGAGGAGTCCATCCAGCTGCTGGGTACGCAGGCGGGCGACACGGAGTCCTTCCGGGTGACGCTCGACCGGATCCCGTCGCAGATCCAGAAGCTGGCGTTCACGGCGACCATCGACGGCGCCGGGCAGATGTCGCAGGTCGCGCCCGGATACATCCGGATCGTCGCGGGCGGCGAGGAGGTGGCCCGGTACTCCTTCAACGGCTCGGAGTTCTCCACCGAGCGCGCCGTGATGCTCGGCGACTTCTATCTGAAGGACGTGTGGCGCTTCGCCGCCGTCGGCCAGGGCTTCGACGGTGGTCTGGAGGCGCTGCTGAAGAACTTCGGCGGCGAGGTGGCGGAGGAGGAGGCGCCCGCCGCGCCGGAGCCGCAGCAGCCGCAGACCGGGTCCGCGCCCGGCTTCGCGCCGCCCGGATTCGCCGCCCCGCCCGCGCCCGCCCCGGCCCCCGCGCCCGCTCCGGCTCCCGTCCCCGTGCCGGCCCCCGCACCTCAGGGGTTCACCCCGCCCCCGTCTCCCGGGTCGGCCCCGAACGTGCACGCGGCGCCCACCGTCATCGCTCCGCTCGCTCCCGGCACCGTGCCGCCCCCGGCCCCGGCGCCCGCGCTCTACGGTCAGCCGCCCGCCCCGGGCGCGCCGATGCCGCCGCCCGGCTACGGCCAGCCTCCGGCGCCCCCGCAGGCTCCGGGCCCGCCGCCCGGCTACCCGCAGGCACCCCAGGCCCCGGCCCCGCCGCCGGGCTACGGCCAGCAGCCGCCGTTCGGACAGGTCCCCGGGCAGGGGCAGCAGAGCTACGCCGTCCCGCAGGGCGCTCCCCAGGGCGGTGCCGGGGTGGGTGCCGCGCTCCAGAAGTTCAAGGAGACGCCGACCGGGCAGCGCTGGACCCCGCAGAACAGCAAGCTCATCCGCGTCGACCTCGGGATGGGCGGTCAGCCGGTGCTGGCCCGGCAGGGCAGCATGGTGCTCTACCAGGGCAAGGTCGACTTCAGCTACAAGGGCGCCGGATTCGCCGGCCGGATCGTCGGCAGCGCCACCGGCCAGGAGATGCAGCTGATGCGCTGCACCGGCCACGGCCAGGTGTTCCTCGCCGAGAACTCCGCCCATCTGCACCCCATCGAGCTGCAGGGCGACGCGATCTGCGTCTCCGCCGAGAGCGTCCTCGCCTTCGACGAGAGCCTGCAGTACGAGGTCCGCCGGGTGGAGGGGCACGGCATCCCCGGCGGCGCGCTGTTCACGATGCAGTTCCAGGGCACCGGCACGATCGTCGTCAAGACGCACGGCACGCCCGTCGTGCTGCCGGTGACCCCCACGACGTTCGCCGACTGCAACGCCGTGGTCGCCTGGTCGGCCGCCTCCCAGGTGATCGTCTCCAGCCAGGTGCGGATGCGCCGCAACGCCTACCCGGGCGACACCGGCGAGAGCGTCAACCTGCAGTTCCGGGGCGCGCCCGGCAACTTCATCGTCGTCCAGCCGTACGAGGTCTGAGGGAGCCCGTCATGAACCAGCCGCTCGCGGGCTACGCCCCCGCACCCGTCACCGCCCGCATGGAGAACCACGGCAACAACATGCTCAAGGTCGCCATGCAGACCGGCAGCGACCTCCTCGCGCGCGTGGGCTCGATGGTCGCCTACGAAGGCTTCATCCAGTACGAGCCCAACCCGCCGGCCGTCCGCCAGATCGCCAGAGACTGGATGACCGGCGAGGGCGCACCGCTGATGAAGTGCTCCGGCGACGGCCTGCTCTACCTCGCCGACTACGGGGCCGACGTCGTCGTCATCAACCTCAACGGCGACGGCATCTCCGTCAACGCCACCAACCTGCTCGCCTTCGACGCGCACCTGACGTGGGGCGTGGAGCGGGTCAAGGGGCTGGCGAAGTTCGCCGGTCAGGGCCTGTGGAACACCAAGATCTCCGGGCAGGGCTGGGTCGCGCTGACCTCCCGGGGCAAGCCGATCGTCGTCGACTGCGGTGGCGGCGAGGACGAGACGTACGTCGACCCGGACGCGCTGGTCGCCTGGTCCCCGAACCTCAAGGTCAAGGGCAAGCGCAGCTTCAAGGCGCAGTCGCTGATCGGCCGGGGCAGCGGCGAGGCCTACCAGATGGCGTTCTCCGGTCAGGGCATCGTCGTCGTCCAGCCCAGCGAGGACAGCACCGACCGCCTCCGGTTCCGGGGCTGAGGGGGAGTCAGGAAATCATGCAGAGCCCGCTTTTCGCCTTCAACGACTCCCAGGCCCGGGACCGCTACAGCCTGCAGAACAAGCAGATGCTGCGGGTCGTCCTGGAGGGCCACGACGACATCCTCGCCCGCAAGGGCACCATGGTCGCCTACCAGGGGCTCGTCGAGTTCGACGCCGAGTACCAGGGCCACAACCAGGCACGCGCGCGTGCGTACACCGGCGAGGGCCTCGACCTGATGCGCTGCCACGGGCAGGGCACGGTCTACTTCGCCAACCTCGCCCAGCACATCCACGTCCTGGACGTCGAGCAGGACGGCCTGACCGTGGACAGCGGCTACGTCCTCGCCATGGACTCCTCGCTGCACTACGAGGTCGTCGCCGTCGACAGCCTCTACGGCATCTCCGGGTCCGGGAAGTACCAGCTCAACATCACCGGACGCGGTCAGGTCGCCCTGATGACCTCGGGCGCGCCGCTGCTGATGCAGGTCACCCCCGACAAGTACGTGAACTGCGACGCCGACGCGATCGTCGCCTGGTCCACCGGGCTGCGCGTCCAGATGCAGGCCCAGACGCACTCCTCGGGTGTGTGGCGGCGCCGGGGCAGCACCGGGGAGGGCTGGGAGCTGAGCTTCATGGGAAGTGGCTTCGCATTGGTCCAGCCGAGTGAACTGCTGCCGCCGCAGCACGCCCAGATCGGCCAGGGCGTCGCCGCCCAGTTCGGCATGGGCCAGCAGGGCGCGCGCGGGATGAACCAGGGCAACGCCTGGAGCTGACCGTCCGAGAGCTGCAAAAGGTAAGGGGCGCCCGCTAGGATGGGCGCCTCTTACATGTGTCCGACTCTGAGCCGGTTCTGAGTCGCACGTGCGTCCGTCTCAGAGCCGCGCACGGGTCCCTTCCAGCAGCCGTACGACCGAGTCGTCGGCGACCTCCGGCACCTCTTCGTAGGAGAACCAGCGCAGGTCGAGGGACTCGTCGCTGATGGCGTGGGCGGCGCCCCGCGGGGCGAGGGCCGCGTACTGGACGTCGAAGTGCCAGTGGCACGGCGCCGGGATCGGATGCCGGTCCAGCCGGACCGGGCCCCCGGGCAGCAGCGTCAGCCCGGGGATCCCGGACTCCTCGGCCGCCTCCCGCAGGGCCGCCGCCGACAGCGTGGCGTCACCCGGCTCGCAGTGACCGCCCATCTGCAGCCACATCCGCAGCTTCTTGTGCAGGGTCAGCAGCACCCGGCCGTGCTCGGGATCGACGACCAGCGCGCTCGCGGTGACATGCCCGGCGTGACAGGCCTTCCACATGCCGTCCGGGTGCGCCGAGAGGTGGTCGAGGTAGTCCTGGCGCAGCTCTTCCTGGCCCTCGTACCCCTTGAGGACGAGGACCGCGTCGTCGTACAGGCTCACTCGGTGTCGTCGCCCTCTGCCTGGTCCTTCTGGCCGTCCTTCTTGTGCAGGTCGGGCTTCTGGGCGGCCTCGCCGAGCATCTTGTCCAGCTCGGAGAAGTCCAGCTGCTCGCGGTGGACGAAGCCGTCCGGGTCGTCCAGGTCGCTCGCCGTCGGCAGCATGTCCGGGTGCGCCCACAGCGCGTCCCGGCCGTCGACACCGCGCGCGTCCGTGAGCGAGGCCCACAGGCGGGAGGCGTCGCGCAGCCGGCGCGGGCGCAGCTCCAGGCCGATCAGCGTGGCGAAGGTCTGCTCCGCGGGGCCGCCGGTGGCACGGCGGCGGCGCAGGGTCTCGCGGAGCGCGTCGGCGGACGACAGGCGCGGCTTCGCGGCCGCGTGGACCACGGCATCCACCCAGCCCTCGACGAGCGCCAGAGCCGTCTCCAGACGGGCCAGGGCAGCCTTCTGCTCGGGCGTGTCCTCCGGCTGGAACATGCCCTGCTGGAGGGCGTCCTGGAGCTGCTCGGGGTTCTGCGGGTCGAACTGGCCGACCACGTCCTCCAGCTTGGCCGTGTCGACCTTGATGCCGCGCGCGTACCCGTCGACCGCGCCGAACAGGTGCGAGCGCAGCCACGGCACGTGCGCGAACAGGCGCTGGTGGGCCGCCTCGCGCAGCGCGAGGTACAGCCGCACCTCCTCCTTCGGCACGCCGAGGTCCTTGCCGAACGCCTCGATGTTCACCGGCAGCAGCGCGGCCTTGCCGGCCGGGGTCAGCGGCAGGCCGATGTCGGTCGAGCCGACGACCTCGCCCGCGAGCACGCCCACGGCCTGCCCGATCTGGGTGCCGAACATGGCGCCGCCCATCGAGCGCATCATGCCGATCAGCGGGCCCGCCATGGCCTGCATCTCCTCCGGCAGGACGTCGCCCATCGCGGCGCCGACCCGCTCGGCGACCGGGTCGACCAGCTCCTGCCAGGCGGGCAGCGTCGCCTCGACCCACTCCGCGCGCGACCACGCGACGGCCGAACCGGAACCGGACGGCAGCGACGTCGCGTCGTCCAGCCACAGGTCGGCCAGCCGGACGGCCTCCTGGACCGCGGTGCGCTCGGCGGGACCGACGCTCGCGTCCTTGACGCCGTCCGAGGTGCCCTGGGAGACCGTCTGGCGGGCGATCTGCTTGGCCATGTCCCAGTTCACCGGGCCGCCCTCGTACGAGAGCATCTGGCCGAGCTGCTGGAAGGCCGCGCCCAGGTCGGTGGGGTTCAGTGAACCGAACATGGCAGCGAACGGATTGTCGGCGCCGGGGCCGCCGAAGCCGCCGGCTCCGGGCGTGCCGAAACCGAACGGGTTGGCCGGTCCCTGCCCACCACCGCTCTGCTGGTCCTTCTTCTTGCCCTCGTCGCCGTCTTCCGGCTCCTCCGGCGGAAGGCCGAAACCGAATGGGGTGTCACTCACGGGAATCCTCGGCTGGTAAGGCCACCGGTTCTCTCCGGCGGCGCGGCTGCCCGACAACACCACCCAGCGTAGACACCCCGACCCGATCGGGCCTCGGTGCTTCGCCGACAGTCGGCCTGCGGCAGGATGGATGCCACCTGGTACGTACGCGTCACGCACGCTCGTACTGAAGACAACCGCTGGAGACGCCCGGTGAGTTCCCCAGATCCGCAGGTTCGCGCAGCGCGAAACCACTCAACCCCTCCCGCGGTGCGCGGGCCGGTCGTCGCCGTGACCGGCGCCGCGACCGGGGTCGGCGCGCTGCTCACCGAGCGGCTGGCCGCGTCCGAGGAGATCAAGCAGGTCATCGCCATCGACGAGCGGCGCGGCGAGTGCGCGGGCGCCCAGTGGCACATCCTCGACGTACGGGATCCGGCCATCGCCGACAAGCTGCGCGGGGCCGATGTGGTGGTGCACCTCGCGCTCGACCTGGACCTGGAGACCGATCCGGCGGCGCGCACCGCCTACAACGTGCGCGGAACGCAGACCGTGCTGACCGCGGCGGCCGCGGCCGGGGTGCACCGGGTGGTGCTGTGCACCTCCTCGATGGTCTACGGCGCGTTGCCGGACAACGAGCTGCCGCTGGCCGAGGACGCGGAGTTGCGCGCCACCGCGGAGGCCACCGGCGTCGGCGACCTGCTGGAGATCGAGCGGCTCGCGCGCCGGGCGCCCCGCGCGCATCCCGGGCTCAATGTCACCGTCGTGCGCCCCGCGGTGCTGGTCGGCGGCACGGACACCGCGCTGACCAGGTACTTCGAGTCGCCTCGGCTGCTTGTCGTCGCGGGGTCGCGGCCTGCCTGGCAGTTCTGTCATGTCGAGGATCTGTGCAGTGCGCTGGAGTACGCCGTTCTGGAGAAGGTCGACGGGGAGCTCGCCGTCGGGTGCGACGGGTGGCTGGAGCAGGAGGAGGTCGAGGAGCTCAGCGGGGTCCGGCGGATGGAGTTGCCGTCCGCGGTCGCGCTGGGCGCGGCGGCCCGGCTGCACCGGATCGGGCTGACGCCGTCGCCGGCCGGGGATCTCGCGTACACGATGTATCCGTGGGTGGTGAGCGGGAGCCGGCTGCATGACGCCGGGTGGCGGCCGGGGTGGACGAACGAGGAGGTGCTGGCCGAGTTGCTGGAGGAGGTGGCTGGGCGGCATACGGTTGTGGGGCGGCGGCTGGGGCGCAAGGACGCGACGGCCGCGGGTGCGGCGGGAGCCACGGTGGCGTTGCTGGGCGCGGCGGCCGTGGTGCGGCGGGCTCGGAAGGCACGGCGGCGGATCTGAGGGGTTTCTCGCCCCCGCCGCCCCTACCCGTCCCATCCTCCAGGGGGCCGGGCCCCCTTCGACCCCCGTCCCTGGGGGCTGCGCCCCCGGACCCCCGCTTCGGCCTGGACGGCCTCGTCCTCAAACGCCGGACGGGCTGGGTTGTGCAGGAGCCCTCGAACGCCGGACGGGCTGGAAGGGCACCACACTGCTGGAAGGGCGCCACGCTGTAGGAGTCTCCAAAGCCGTACGCGCGTGTGCCTGGTGATAGCGGTATTCCGGGTGGTCCCGGGATTGCGGCACGATGGGGGTATGGCTGCTGTGAATGATCATCCTGGGGAGCGGGGCGCTGCCGATCCCGTGAAGTTGATCGGGATCCGGGAGAGTGCGCTCTCCGTGGACGAGGTCTTCGCGGCCGTGGGGGACGACGCGGCCGGTGGGGTCGCGCTGTTCGTGGGGACCGTGCGGAACCACGACGGAGGCGCTGACGTGGACGCGCTCGGGTATTCGTGTCATCCCAGTGCCGAGAGCGAGATGCGGCGGATCGCCGAGAAGGTCGTCGCCGAGTACCCGGTGCGGGCGCTGGCCGCCGTGCACCGGGTGGGGGACCTGCGGGTGGGTGATCTCGCCGTGGTCGTCGGCGTGTCGTGTCCGCATCGGGGGGACGCCTTTGAAGCTTGTCGAAAGCTGATCGACGACCTCAAGCACGAGGTGCCCATCTGGAAGCACCAGAAGTTCTCGGATGGGACGGAGGAATGGGTCGGGGCCTGTTGAAGGACCCTGTCCGGCCTCCGCTTGCGTAACCGTACCCCTCGCGTGAGCGTTGTCAGTGCGGGTGATTAATCTGCTGATCAGTCAGTCGCGGACGGTCATGGGGTTGGGAGGTCGGCATGGCGGCGCTCGTCTGGTTGCTGATTCCGCTTGTGGCGGCAGTCGGTGCCGGTCTGTGGGGCAGCTGGGCCAACCGGACGAGGAGAGCGCGCAGCGACGGGCCGGAACTCGACGGGTACGCGCGCTTCCGCGAGGCCATGGAGAAGTCCCGCTCCGGCGGCTGAGGCGCGTGTGACGGGTGGCCCTGACGGTGCGCTGACAGACCCGTCCCGTACTGTCTTTGCATGCCACGCCGCACCGCGACGATGCTCGCCTCCACCCTGATGCTGATCGCGCTCCTGTGCGCCGGAGTGCTCATCAACGTGCCGTACTCGGAGATGTCTCCCGGCCCGACCGTGAACACGCTCGGGGACCACGACGGCGAGCCGGTGCTGCAGATCTCCGGTCACAAGACCTACGCGACCTCCGGGCACCTGAACATGACCACGGTGAGGGTCACCAGCGCCGACTACAAGATGAACCTCGTCGAGGCGGTCTACGGGTGGCTCTCGCACGACAACAAGGTCGTGCCGCACGACACGCTCTACCCGGACGGCAAGACGGAGCAGCAGTCCACCCAGGAGAACGCCGAGGAGTTCAGCGAGTCCCAGGAGAGCGCGAAGGTCGCCGCCCTGAAGGAGCTGGGTGTCCCGGTCAAGTCCTGGGTGATCGTGTCGACGGTTCTCAAGGGCTCGCCCTCCGAGGGCCGGCTGCACGCCGGTGACGTGATCAAGGCCGTCGACGGCACGGCGGTCAAGCAGCCGGCCGATGTCGCGACCCTGGTGACCAAGCACAAGCCCGGCGAGAAGGTCGTCTTCACCGTCGTCCCGGTCAAGGAGCAGGCCGCCGCCGAGAAGGCGAACAAGACGGCCACCAAGACGCAGGACGTCACCATCACCACCGCCACCAGCGACGACAGTGGTGAGAAGCGCGCCATCGTAGGGATCTCCGCCGGGACCGATCACACGTTCCCGTTCTCCATCGACATCAAGCTCGCCGATGTCGGCGGGCCGAGCGCGGGGCTGATGTTCTCGCTCGGGATCTACGACAAGCTCACCCCGGGCAGCCTCACCGGCGGCAAGTTCGTCGCCGGTACCGGCACGATCGACGACGACGGCACGGTCGGACCGATCGGCGGCATCTCGATGAAGACCATCGGCGCGCGCAGCAAGGGCGCCCAGTACTTCCTGACCCCGGCCGACAACTGCGCCGAGGCCGCCAAGGACACCCCCAGCGGACTCACCCTGGTCAAGGTCAAGACCATCGACGACGCCCTCGGCGCCCTCAAGGACATCCGCAGCGGAGACACCGCGGCCCTGCCGAAGTGCACCACCAAGGGCTGAGACGGCGCATACGCCACCGGGGGCGCCCTTCCTGACGAGGGGCGCCCCGGTGCCGTGCGACGGCGATCTCAGTCCTCGAACGTCGCCTTCAGCGCGTCCGCCAGGCCCGGGACCAGCTCGGGGCCGGTGAGGACCTCCGTCGGCGAGTCCTTCTCGCGCAGGCGCACCGCCGAGTCGCGGCTGCCGTCGCGCAGTACGGCGACCGTCATCCGGACCTCCTGGCGCTCGGGGTGGCTCGCCACCCACTTGGCCAGCTTCGCCTCGCTCATCCCCTCCGGGACCTGGGACTCGGCGGACGGCGGCAGCATCAGCCGCTCCACCGTGAGCGCGCAGCCGACCACCGCGTCCGGCCAGGCGATGGTGCCGAGGAACTCGTCCAGCGCCTTGTCCGTTGGCACTTCGTCCTGCTCGATCGGGGTGAGACCGGTGGTCGCGGACTCGTCCTCCAGACCGAGCTGGGCGGCGAGAGCCGGTTCCTGGGTGCGCAGCCGCGCGGTGTCGACGAGGGCGAAGAGGCGAGCGGGCTGGTCCCAGCCGAGGCCGGAGGCGTACTCGTCGATCTCGAGCACGGCCCGGGTGAGCGGGTTCGCTGCCATGGGAGTGTTGGACATGGTCACAATCCTGCCTCGTTCATGGCCGGAATCGGGAACCGAGTAAGCCGTGAGTAAGTTGCATAGGTGTGGCCCCGCGATCACAGGGGGCCACGAGAGGTCCCCGGGCACGGTGGCCTGACGGAACAAAAGCGGATCAAGAGATCAACAGCGGATCAACAGCGACTTCGAGGTGCGCACCTTGGCTTTCCAGATGCCGGACCGCGGCGGAGGCCCGACGGGGCCACGGATCAGAGCGACCGGACGCCCGTCCCGGCGGGTCCGGACCCTGCTCCTGACACTGGGCGTGCTTGCCGTGCTCGGCATGGCGTTCACCATGTTCGCGGGCTTCTGGACGGACTGGCTCTGGTACCGGTCGGTGCACTACTCCTCGGTGTTCACCACCACCCTGTGGACCAAGATCGGGCTGTTCTCGGTCTTCGGTCTGCTGATGGCGGCCGCCGTGGGCTTCAACATCTGGCTGGCGCACCGGCTGCGGCCCCCGCTGAGCGCCATGTCCATGGAGCAGCAGAGCCTCGACCGCTACCGGATGGGCATCGCGCCGTACAAGAAGTGGCTGCTGCTCGCGGTCACCGCGCTGGTCGGGCTGATCGCCGGCGCCTCCGCGGCCGGCCAGTGGCGCACCTGGCTGATGTGGGTCAACGGCGTGCCCTTCCACCAGAAGGACCCGCAGTTCCACCTCGACGTCTCCTTCTACGCCTTCGACCTGCCCTGGTACCGCTTCCTGCTGGGCTTCGGCTTCGCCACCGCGATCCTCTCCCTGATCGCCGCCGCGCTCACCCACTACCTGTACGGCGGGCTGCGCGTCACCAGCCCCGGCGCGCGCGCCACCGGCGCCGCGACCGGCCACCTCTCGGTGCTGCTCGGCATCTTCGTCGCCCTCAAGGCGGTCGCCTACTGGCTCGACCGCTACGGACTGGCGGTGAAGTCCAGCGACTTCAAGGCCACCGACAACTGGACCGGCCTCAGATACGTCGACGCGAACGCGTACCTGCCGGCCAAGACGATCCTGTTCTGCATCGCCGTCATCTGCGCACTGCTGTTCTTCGCCACCCTGTGGCGGCGCACCTGGCAGCTGCCCGTCATCGGCTTCGGCCTGATGGTCCTGTCCGCGATCCTCATCGGCGGCCTCTACCCGGCGATCGTCCAGAAGTTCCAGGTCCAGCCCAACGAGCAGGCCAAGGAAGCCCCGTACGTCCAGAAGAACCTCAAGGCGACCCGCGAGGCGTACGGCATCGACGACACCCAGGTCACCGAGTACACGGGCAAGAGCAACACCACGGACAAGACCAAGCTCCGGGACGACGTCGACACCACGGCGAGCATCCGGATCATGGACCCGAACATCGTGTCGCCCACGTTCCAGCAGCTCCAGCAGATGCGGAACTACTACGCGTTCCCGACCAACCTGGACGTGGACCGCTACACCAAGGACGGCAAGATCCAGGACACCGTCATCGGGCTGCGCGAGCTGAACCTGGCCGGCATCCCGAAGAACAACTGGATCAACGACCACTTCCGCTACACCCACGGCTACGGCGTGGTCGCCGCCAAGGGCACCGAGGCCGACGACCAGGGCCAGCCGGTCTTCACCGAGTCCGACCTGCCGTCCACGGGCTCCCTGGGCACGTACCAGCAGCGTGTCTACTACGGCGAGAAGACGACCACGTACTCGATCGTCGGCGGTCCCCAGAAGGAGATCGACTACTCCGACGACAACGGCGAGAAGACCACCAGCTACGAGGGCAAGAGCGGGGTCAGCCTCTCCAGCCCGATCAACCGGGCCGCGTACGCGGTGGCGTTCAACGAGCCGCAGATCCTGTACTCCGGCGCGATCGGCAAGGGTTCGCGGATCCTGTACAACCGCACGCCCAAGGAGCGCGTGGAGGCGGTCGCCCCCTGGCTGACCATCGACGGCGACGCCTACCCGGCCGTGGTGAAGGGCCGTATCCAGTGGATCGTCGACGCCTACACGACGTCGAACGGCTACCCGTACGCGTCCCGTACGACCCTCGGTGACACGACGGCCGACTCGCTGACCGCGACCAACAACTCGCGCGCGGTGGTCGCCCAGCAGAACCAGGTCAACTACATCCGCAACTCGGTGAAGGCGACCGTCGACGCGTACACCGGCGAGGTCAAGCTCTACCAGTGGGACACCGAGGACCCGGTGCTGAAGACCTGGATGAAGGCCTTCCCCGGCACGGTGCAGCCGAAGAGCGCCATCTCGCAGGACCTGATGGACCATCTCCGGTACCCGCAGGACCTGTTCAAGGTGCAGCGCGAGCTGCTCACCCGCTACCACGTGACGGACGCCCAGACGTTCCTGACCGGCAGCGAGGTGTGGCAGGTGCCGGACGACCCGACCAACAACTCGGGCGACGCGGTGCCGCCGTACTACCTGAGCATGAAGATGCCCGACCAGAGCGCGCAGGCGTTCTCGCTGTCGACGACGTTCACGCCCAACGGCCGGGACAACCTCAGCGCGTTCATGTCGGTCGACTCCGAGGCCGGTTCCAAGGACTACGGCAAGATCAGAATCCTGAAACTGCCGACCAGTACGACCGTCGACGGACCCAAACAGGTCCAGAGCAAGTTCAACTCCGAACAGGACATCGCCGCCGCCATCAAGCTCCTCAAGGGCGGCGACTCCGAGGTGGAGTACGGCAATCTGCTGACCGTGCCGCTGGACGGGGGCCTGCTGTACGCGGAGCCCGTCTACGTACGCGGTGCGGGCGTCAAGTACCCGCTGCTGCGCAAGGTCCTGGTGACCTACGAGGGCAGAACCGCCTTCGAGAACACCCTCGACGAGGCGCTCAACAAGGTGTTCGGAACGGATAGTTCGGACACGGGCTCCTCGGACACCGGGACGACCACACCGCCGACGTCCGGCAACCCCACGGTCCAAGAGGCTCTGAACGATGCCCAGAAGGCCTTCGACGCGGGCCAGGAGGCCCTGAAGAAGGGCGACTGGACGGCGTACGGCAAGGCGCAGGACGAGCTGCAGGACGCGCTGCAGCGGGCCGAGGAGGCACAGTCCAAGGCCGACAAGACCGGCGGGGGCGCGACGCCGAGCAGCAGTGCCAGCCCCAGCCCCGGTGCCAGCGCCAGTCCGACCACCACCGTGAGCAGCAGTCCCAGTCCGAGCGGGAGATCCAGTCCCAGCGGATGATCAAGGACGGGTGATCCAGAGCGGGTGATCGAACCGGCTCCGCGCCGTGGTACGGTTGAGACACAACGGCGCGGGGTGGAGCAGCTCGGTAGCTCGCTGGGCTCATAACCCAGAGGTCGCAGGTTCAAATCCTGTCCCCGCTACTGGAATCGAAGGCCCGGATCCTTTTGGATCCGGGCCTTCGTGTGTTCGGGAGCGGGCCCGGCGCCGCCCCTCCGGACGGCTCCCGGTGTCCGGACGGGCGGCGAACGCATGTACCGATGGCCGGGGTCGCCGCGCCGCTGTGGGGAGTTGGCGGAGATGTGTTTGACTTGTCGTTCTGTGGGCATGTCGACAAAACGCTGAAGTGACCTCACGGTCTGCGGTATACGTGGTGTACCCAGGTTGCAGGTGGTGCGACGATGAACGTTATGGGGGACAAGGCAACTCTGTTCGAGACAGGGCGATTTGTGCAGCCTTCGGGCGAGGAGCCGACCCGCGACGAGGCCGCCGAGGCCGCCGAGGAGGCGCGCCGCCGGCTCCAGGCCGAGGCAGGTGACGTCGAGTCGATGAGCGTGCTCGGCGCCATGCTGCTGCGCCGTGGCGACCTCGACGGAGCCGAACCGCAGCTGCGCGCGGCCACCGCCGCCGGTGACCGGGCCGCGGCGAACAACCTGGGTGTCCTGCTGCACCAGCGCGGCTACCCGGAGGAGGCGGCCGGCTGGTGGCGGATCGCCGCCGTCGCCGGATCCGCGGCCGCCGCCCACGCGCTGGGCCGCCACCACCGTGAACGCGGCGACGAACCCGCCGCCGAGTACTGGCTGCGCCAGTCCGCCGAGCAGGGCCACGCGCTCGGCGCCTACGCGCTGGCCGACCTGCTGGAGCACCGGGGGGACGCGGACGCCGGGCAGTGGATGCGGGCCGCCGCCGAGCGGGGACACCGGGAGGCGGCCTACCGGCTGGCGCGCGCGCTCGACCGCAGGGCGGCCGTGAGCGAGGGCGAAACCGGGTCCGACAACGGTGTCGACACGGAGACCCCGGCCGGGGCTCCGGACGCCGAGGAGGCCGAGCAGTGGTACCGGCAGGCCGCCGCACGCGGGCACCGCAGGGCCGCGCTGCACCTCGGCGCGATCCTGGAGCGGCGCGGCGAGCTCAAGGAGGCCGGCCGCTGGTACCTGACCTCCGCCAAGGACGGCGAGGCCCGGGCCGCCTGTGCGCTCGGCTTCCTGCTGCGCGACGCCGGGGACACCGAGAGCGCCGCCGTGTGGTGGCTGCGGGCCGCTCAGGACGGCGACGGCAACGCGGCGAACGCGCTCGGCGCGCTGCACGCCGAGCGTGGCGAGACACAGACCGCCGAGCGCTGGTACCGGGCCGCGATGGACGCAGGCGACGACAACGGGGCGTACAACCTCGCGCTGCTCTGCGCCGAGCAGGGGCGGACCGCGCAGGCCGAGCAGTGGTACCGGCGGGCCGCGTACGCGGGGCACCGTGAGGCCGCGAACGCGCTCGCCATCCTGCTGCTCCAGGTCGGTGACACGAGCGGCGCCGAGCCGTGGTTCTCCAAGGCCGCGGAGGCGGGGAGCGTGGACGCCGCGTTCAACCTGGGGATCCTGTACGCGGGGCGGGGCGAGGACCGGGTCGCGCTGCGCTGCTACGAGCAGGCCGCCGCTGCCGGGCACACGGAGGCGGCGCTGCAGGTCGGCATCGCCCGGCTGCGCGAGGGCGACGAGGCGACCGCCGAGCGCCATCTGCGGTGCGCGGCGGGCGGGGGCAGCGCCGAGGCCGCCTACCGGCTCGCCGCCGTCCTCGACGCGCGCCGGCCGGCGGTCTCCGAGCACGAGCTCGGGGAGTCGTCCCTGAACGTGAAGACCGAGTGCGAGGAGTGGTACGAGCGGGCCGCCACGCAGGGGCACCGGCGGGCCCAGGTGCGGGTCGGCATGCTGGCCGCGGCCCGCGGGGACGTGGTGGAGGCCGCGCGCTGGTACCGGGCCGCGGCCGAGGCCGGGTCCCGCAACGGCGCGTTCAACCTCGGGCTGCTGCTGGCCCGGGAGGGCAGTGAGCCGGAGGCGGCCGTGTGGTGGGAGCGGGCCGCCGACGCGGGGCACGGGCGGGCGGCGTTGCGGCTCGCCCTGGTCTACGCGCGTCGTGGCGAGCTGGCCGAGGGGCAGCTGTGGGCCGACCGGGCGGTGGCGCTGGGCCCCGCGGAGGTGACCGAGCGGGCGGGTCGGCTCCGGGACGCGCTGCGGGAGGAGCTGTCGGCGTAGGCCGATGTGTTTTCGCAGGTCAGGTGGGGTCATCGGTATTGATTTGCTTCCGTCCGCATCCCTCACGTAATGTTCAGTTCATCGACGCGGGGTGGAGCAGCTCGGTAGCTCGCTGGGCTCATAACCCAGAGGTCGCAGGTTCAAATCCTGTCCCCGCTACTGAAGGCCGAGGGCCGGAGTCCGGAAACGGACTCCGGCCCTCGGTGTTTTACGCCCCCGCACGAGGCGCGACGCGAAGCACGACGAAGGCCCCGGCGCTCATCGCGAGCGCCGGGGCCTTCGGGAACGTTCGTCAGACGGCTGTCGCGCAGTCCGGGCACAGGCCGCGGTACGTGACCTCGACGTCGGAGACCGTGAAGCCGAAGCGCTCCGAGGTGGGGAGGTCGGCCATCGGGTTGCCCGTCGGGTGGACGTCGCGGATCGAGCCGCAGCGGGCGCAGACCAGGTGATGGTGCGGCCGGTGCGCGTTCGGGTCGTACCGCTTGGCGCGCTTGTCCGTCGAGACCTCGATGACCTCACCGAGGGAGACCAGCTCGCCCAGCGTGTTGTAGACGGTCGCCCGGGAGATCTCGGGCAGCTTCACGACGGCCCTGGCGTGCACCTCGTCGGCCGTCATGTGGACGTGCTCGCCGTCGAGTACCTCGGCCACGACGCGTCGCTGCGCGGTCATCCGCCATCCGCGTCCACGCAGCCGTTCCAGAAGGTCACTCATGGCATTCAGCCTAACAGCAGGGGCCCCTTTTTCCGAACAGGTGTGACTTTGGAGCTCTGCTTGACTTGGACTAAGTCCAATGTAGGATCGAGTTCGGGGTCAGCAAAGTGACAGGAATGGTGTGAAATGGCGCAGGAGACAGGTGTGACGCAGGGGCCGTTGACCACGGAGGCGGGGGCGCCGGTGGCCGACAACCAGAACAGCGAGACCGCGGGCACCGGCGGTCCGGTCCTGGTCCAGGACCAGCTCCTGCTGGAGAAGCTCGCCCACTTCAACCGTGAGCGCATCCCGGAGCGGGTGGTGCACGCGCGCGGTGCGGGCGCCTACGGCACCTTCACGGTGACCGCCGACGTCACCCCGTACACGCGCGCCGCCTTCCTCTCCGAGGTCGGCAGGCAGACCGAGACCTTCCTGCGCTTCTCGACCGTGGCCGGCAGCCTCGGGTCCGCCGACGCCGTGCGCGACCCGCGCGGCTGGGCGCTGAAGTTCTACACCGAGGAGGGCAACTACGACCTCGTCGGCAACAACACCCCGGTGTTCTTCATCAAGGACGCCATCAAGTTCCCCGACTTCATCCACACCCAGAAGCGCGACCCGTACACGGGCAGCCAGGAGGCGGACAACGTCTGGGACTTCTGGGGGCTCAGCCCCGAGGCCACGCACCAGGTGACCTGGCTGTTCGGCGACCGCGGCATCCCGGCGTCGTACCGCCACATGAACGGCTACGGCTCGCACACCTACCAGTGGAACAACGCGGCCGGCGAGGTCTTCTGGGTCAAGTACCACTTCAAGACCGACCAGGGGATCAGGAACCTCACGCAGGCGGAGGCGAACCGCCTCGCGGGTGCGGACCCGGACTCGCACCAGCGCGACCTGCGCGAGGCCATCGAGCGCGGGGAGTTCCCGACCTGGACCGTGCAGGTGCAGATCATGCCGGCGGCGGACGCGGCGGCCTACCGCTTCAACCCGTTCGACCTCACCAAGGTGTGGCCGCACGCGGACTACCCGCCGGTCGAGATCGGCAGGCTGGAGCTGAACCGCAACCCGCAGAACGTCTTCGCCGAGGTCGAGCAGAGCATCTTCAGCCCCGCGCACTTCGTGCCCGGCATCGGGCCGTCCCCCGACAAGATGCTCCAGGGCCGCCTCTTCGCCTACGGCGACGCACACCGCTACCGCGTCGGCATCAACGCCGACCACCTGCCGGTCAACCGCCCGCACGCCGCCGAGGCGCGCACCTACTCCCGCGACGGCTTCCTGTACGACGGCCGGCACGGCGGCGCGAAGAACTACGAGCCGAACAGCTTCGGCGGCCCGGCGCAGACCGGCCGTCCGCTGTGGCAGCCGTACGACGGTCTCGCCGGCGGCACCGGCAACCACCCCGCACCCGTGCACGCCGAGGACGACGACTTCGTGCAGGCGGGCAACCTCTACCGCCTGATGTCCGCGGACGAGCAGGAGCGGCTGATCGAGAACCTGGCCGGCTTCCTCGCGAAGGTGTCGCGCGACGACATCGCCGAGCGCGCGATCGGCAACTTCCGTCAGGCCGACGAAGACTTCGGCAAGCGGCTGGAGGCCGCGGTCCAGGCCCTGCGCGGCTGACATTCCGGTACTGGTCCGGTGCGGAACCAGCACCGGACCAGCACTGGACCGCTTGTCGAGGGCGGGCGGGCCGGATCCCCGGGAGGTCGGGATCCGGCCCGTTCGGCATGCCCCAGGGGCCCTACACGGGCTGCGGTGCGCGGGCCGGGGCCCAGCAGCGGATGATGTCGCGGACCGAGACGATGCCGGCCGGTTCGCCGCCGTCCAGGACGATCAGATGACGGAAGCCGCCGTGGGCCATCGCCCGGGCCGCCTCTTCCAGCGTCCAGGTCGGCGTGGCGAACACGACGTCGTTGGTGGTGTGGGCATGGATGGGTTCCGTGTCGGGGTTCTGGCCGAGGCCCACGGAGTTGAGGATGTCGCGTTCGGTGAGGATGCCGATGCCGCCGGCGTCCGGGTCGTGGACGATCGCCGCGCCCACGCGGCGCGCGGACATCAGGGCGGCTGCCTGGCGGAGGGTGTGGGCGGGGCCGACGGTGAGGACCACCGTGCTCATGGCGTCACGGACGAGCATGAAAGGTGCCACCTCCTAGGGAACCGCCGGGATAGTGCGGCGATTCACAAATGCACAAGTGAGGGTTCTCTCAGGGTGGCAGGTAAAGCGAGGGTCAACAAGGGGGTGTGCGCATCCAATTGAGGGCGCACGCGCTCATATGTGCCGTGCTCGGTGACCCCGTTCAGGCCCGTCGCGCCTCAGGAGACCGTTTCAGTAACGCTGGGAGAGGTACGACAGCAGCTCGTCGTGGAGCAGTCCGTTGGACGCGGCCGCGTTGCCGCTGTGCGGGCCCGGACGGCCGTCGAGGCCGGTGAAGGTGCCGCCGGCCTCCGTCACCACGATCGCGTTGGCCGCCATGTCCCACAGGGACAGCTCCGGCTCGGCGCAGATGTCCACGGAGCCCTCGGCGACCATCATGTACGGCCAGAAGTCGCCGTACGCGCGCGTGCGCCACACGTCGCGGGTGAGGTCCAGGAACCCGTTCAGCTGGCCCCGCTCCTCCCAGCCGCCCAGCGAGGAGTACGCGAAGGACGCGTCGGACAGCTTCGAGACCTTGGAGACGTGCAGGCGGCTCGCCGAGGACAGGCTGCGGCCGGTGAAGGCGCCGTGCCCCTTCGCGGCCCACCAGCGGCGACCCAGCGCGGGCGCGGAGACCAGGCCCACGACCGGCTGGTAGCCGCCCTCGGCCGCCTCCGTCAGGGAGATCAGGGTCGCCCAGACCGGGACACCGCGCACGTAGTTCTTGGTGCCGTCGATCGGGTCGATCACCCAGCGGCGCGGGCCGGTGCCCTCGATGCCGTACTCCTCGCCGAGGACCGCGTCCCGCGGGCGGGCGCGCTGCAGCTGGCCCCGGATCAGCTCCTCGGCGGCCTTGTCCGCCTCGCTCACCGGGGTCATGTCCGGCTTGGTCTCGACCTTGAGGTCGAGGGCCTTGAAGCGGTCCATGGTCGCGGCGTCGGCCGCGTCCGCGAGCACGTGGGCGAGGCGCAGGTCGTCAAGGTAGTCCGGCATGCGACGAACGCTATCTGCCGTGGTGGGCGCGGGGCTACCGGGGGAGGCCGGCCGATGCCGGTAAGTGATCGGGCGGTGACCTCGGAATGCCTCGGGCACGACCGTGGCGGGCGCGTGGCAGGCCCGCGCGTGTTGGCCGAAGGGCGCCCCCCGGTGCCTTCGCGAACCCTTGACAGCGGAATCGTGCGCGTCAAATCTGGGCGCAGAGCCGCTCGCCCCAGGGAGGCGATGATGCCTGCAGCCCGGGAATCCCTTCTGGACGCCGCGTACGCGGCGCTCGCGCGCCGGCCGTGGGCTGCCGTTCGGATGGTCGACGTGGCGGCGGCGGCCGGGGTGTCCCGGCAGACGCTGTACAACGAGTTCGGCAGCAAGGAAGGCCTGGCGAGGGCGCTGGTGCGCAGGGAGGCCGACGGCTATCTCGCGGGGGTCGAACGGGCGTTGGGGAGCCATGCCGAGGCGCGCGAGCGGCTGACCGCGACCGCCGAGTGGATGGCCGCCACGGCCCGCGAGAACGCGCTCGTACGGGCCATGCTCACCGGCTGCTGGAGCGAGCGGCTGCCCACGCCGACGCTCTCCGCGGTGCCGTCCTCCTCCGCGGTGCCCGCGCAGCGCCGGGCGGACGGGCCGCTGCCCTCGCCCGGAGACTTCGTGCAGATCGTGCGGGACCGGGCGGTGGCCGTGCTCTCCGGGACCGGCGCGGCCAGGACGGACGGCGAGCTGGCCCGCTCCTGCGAGCTGGCCGTCCGGCTCGCCCTGTCCTGCGTCGCCGCGCCCCCGGTGGACGGCGCGGTGGCGGACCTGGTCCGCGGCGCCCTCCACCGGCAGCCCGTGCACGACCGGGCTGTTTGAGCCGGCCCACCTTCGTGCAGTCCTCGCCGGCCAGTCCGATCGCGCCGAAGTTCGCCAGGTCGGAGCGGACCGCCTGCATCTGACGTGGACGGGGGTCCTCGATCTGCTGCGCCGGCTGCAGGACGAGCTGGGCTGGCGTATCCCTTCGTCTCGCACGACCTGTCGGTGGTGCGGAACATCGCCGTACGCGGAGCCGGCGGCGGAGGAGCGGAAGAGGTGCGCCGTCGACGTGCCGGTGTTCGAGGGGGACGGGCCGCCTGCCACTTTCCCCGGGTGCGCTCGGTCGTGTGAGGCCGGGCCGTAGGAGTCCGCGTGCGCCGGGCCGTAGGAGTCCGCGTGCGCCCGGTCCGCCGCCTCTCAGTGGGACGAGCCCGAGAGCTGCAGGCCGATCACTCCCACGATCACCAGGCTGATCGAGACGATCTTCAGGGTCGAGACCAGGTCGCCCAGGAAGATCATGCCGTAGATCGCGGTGCCCGCCGCGCCGATGCCGGTCCAGACCGCGTACGCCGGCCCCACGTCCAGCTTCTTCAGGGAGAGGGTCAGCAGACCGAAGCTGCCCAGCGCGAAGGAGGCGAAGGCTATCGTCGGCCATAGTCGGGTGAAGCCGTGGGAGAGCTTGAGGCACACGGCGAAGCCGGTCTCCAGGATCCCGGCCACGATCACCAGCAGCCACGCCATGTGCTGTCCTCCCGTATGTCCAGCTCGGTGCGATTATGCACTTACCGAACTCGGGTCAGGACAAACACCCCCGTGGTCAGTCGCCTTCCTTGCGCTCCCGCGTCGCCAGCAGCCGGCGCAGCGAGTACAGCCGGGCCGGGTCCGCATGTCCCTCGGCGACCCACGCGTCCAGTGCGCAGTCCGGCTCGTCGTGGCTGCACGCGCGTGGGCAGTTCTCGGTGCCGGGCACCAGGTCGGGGAACGCGAGGATCACCCGGGACGGGTCGATGTGGGCCAGGCCGAAGGAGCGGACACCCGGGGTGTCGACGACCCAGCCCTCGTCGTCGGAGAGCGGGAGGGCGAGAGCGGAGGTCGTGGTGTGCCGGCCCCGGCCCGTCACCGCGTTCACGTGTCCGGTCGTACGGCGGCGTTCCTCCGGGACCAGGGCGTTCACCAGCGTGGTCTTGCCGACGCCCGAATGACCGACGAACGCCGTGATCCTGCCGTCGAGATGCTCCCGGACCCGGTGGGCCGCGTCTCCCGTCGCCAGTTCCTCGCGGCTCGTGACCACGTACGGGATCTCCAGGTCGCCGTACAGCTCCAGGAGCTTGTCCGGCGGGGCCAGGTCCGACTTGGTCAGGACCAGCAGCGGGGTGAGGCCGCCGTCGTAGGCCGCGACCAGGCAGCGGTCGATGAGTCGCGGGCGGGGTTCCGGGTCGGCCAGGGCCGTGACGATCGCCAGCTGGTCGGCGTTGGCGACGACCACCCGCTCGAACGGGTCGTCGTCGTCCGCGGTGCGGCGGAGCAGGGACGTGCGTTCCTCGATGCGCACGATGCGGGCGAGGGTGTCCTTCTGGCCGGACAGATCGCCCACCAGGGCCACCCGGTCGCCGACCACCGCCGCCTTGCGGCCCAGCTCACGGGCCTTCATCGCCAGGATCGTCCGGTCCTCGACCAGACAGGTCAGCCGGCCCCGGTCGACGGTGAGGACCATCCCCTCGGCCGCGTCCTCGTGCTTCGGGCGGATGTGCGTCCGCGGCCGGTTGCCCTTGCGGTTGGGGCGGGCGCGGATGTCGTCCTCGTCGGTGTGCTTGCCGTAGCGGCGCATCGTCGTACGCCCCTAGGCCCCGTCGCTCCCGAGCATCCCGGTCCACAGGTCGGGGAAGTCCGGCAGGGTCTTCGCCGTCGTCGCCACGTTCTCGATCTGCACGTCGGCCACGGCCAGGCCGATGATCGCACCGGCCGTCGCCATGCGGTGGTCCTCGTAGGTGTGGAAGACGCCGCCGTGCAGCGTGCGCGGGCGGATGCGCAGCCCGTCGGCGGTCTCGGTGACGTCGCCGCCGAGCTCGTTGATCTCCTTGGTGAGCGCGGCCAGCCGGTCCGTCTCGTGCAGCCGGAGATGGGAGACCCCGCGCAGCGTGGAGGGGGTGTCCGCGAGGGCGGCGACCGCCGCGATGCCGGGGGTCAGCTCGCCGACGTCACCCAGGTCGACGTCGATGCCGTGGATCCGGCCCGAGCCGGTGAACTCCAGGCCGTACTCGGTCAGTTCGCAGGAACCACCCATCTCGGTGAAGATCTCGCGCAACCGGTCGCCCGGCTGCGTCGTCCGGGACGGCCAGTCCGGGATCAGCACCCTGCCGCCCGTGACCAGGGCCGCGGCGAGGAACGGCTGGGCGTTGGAGAGGTCCGGCTCGACGGTCAGGTCCCGGCCGAGCAGGGCGCCCGGGGTGACCCGCCAGACGTTCGGCTCGCCGCCCGACTCGGGGGTGTCCACCTGGGCGCCGACCGCGCGCAGCATGTCGACGGTCATCCGGATGTGCGGGAGGGAGGGGAGGCTCCGGCCGGTGTGCCGGACCTCGACGCCCTGGTTGAAGCGTGGGCCGGAGAGCAGGAGGGCCGACACGAACTGGGAGGAGGACGAGGCGTCGATGGACACCGGGCCGCCGTCCAGCGCGCCGCTGCCGTGCACGGTCAGCGGGAGCGCGCCCCGGCCGCCGTCGTCGATCCGGGCGCCGAGGACGCGCAGGGCGTCGATCACGCCGTGCAGGGGGCGCTCGTAGGAGCGGGGGTCGCCGTCGAAGCGGATGTCGCCTGCGGCGAGGGTGGCGACGGGCGGGAGGAAGCGCATGACCGTGCCGGCGTTGCCGACGTCGACGGTGGCGGGGCCGCGGAACCCTGCGGGGAGCACCCGCCAGGCCTCGCCGGAGCCGTCGGGGCCCACGCCCTCGTCGATGCCGACGCCCATCGCGCGCAGGGCGCCGGCCATCAGCAGGGTGTCGCGGGAGCGGAGGGGGCGGCGCAGCCAGCCGGGTTCGGAGGCGAGGGCGGCGAGGACGAGGGCGCGGTTGGTGACCGACTTGGACCCCGGCACGTGAACCGTCGCGTCGACGGCTCCGCGCGCGTGGGGGGCGGGCCAGAGGGCGGTTGGTGCGGTGGGGTTTGCGGCCATGGGGTCACTTTAGTGGCAGGGGGCGGTATGAGCCGGTGGGCGGGCGGCCGGGCGGTGGGCGGGTGCGGCGCCGCTTCGCGGTTGGGCCGGTGGGCGGGTGCGGCGCCGTGGGGGCTGATCGCGCCTGCGCGGCGGAGCTGCATATCGGGTAGAGCCCCGCGCCCCTTCGGGGGTGGCTGTGGTGACGTCGGCCGCTATGTGCTGGCTACATCCCGAGCAGCCAGCGGCCGCCGCCGATCAGTGAGCACAGGGACACCGTGTGGAACAGGAACAGCCATACGCCCGCCGGGAGATGGGTCAGCCTCGACAGCTGGTCGGCGTCCGAGTCGCCGGCGCCGCCGCGGGAGCGCTTCGCCTGGAGTTCGAAGGCCGGGCGGACTCCGCCGAGGAGGAGGAACCACACCACGGCGTAGGCGAACGCCGCCTGTACCTGGGGACCCGCCAGCCAGGACACCAACAGGAAGGTGCCGCCCGTCAGGAACACCGTCAGGACGCCGTACGCGTTGCGGATCATCACCAGCATCACGACGAGCAGGGCGGTGGCGAGCCAGAGCAGCAGGGTGATGCGGCCGGCGCCGAGGAGGGCCGCGCCGCCGAGGCCCAGCAGCGGGGGAGCCGTGTAGCCGGCCGCCGCCGTGAGGATCATGCCGATGCCGTGCGGCTTGCCCCGGCTGAGCGTGAGGCCGCTGGTGTCGGAGTGCAGCCGGATGCCGGTGAGCTGGCGGCCGGTGAGCAGGGCGGTCAGGCCGTGCCCGCCCTCGTGGGCGATCGTGATGGCGTTGCGGGATATCCGCCACAGGTTGTGCGGGACGACCACCGCGAGCGCGGCGGCCAGGGTCGCGAGCACCACCCACAGATCGGGGTCGGACTGGGTACCCGTCAGACGGTCCCAGAGGTCGGGCAGCGCGAGGGCGGCGAAGCTGTCCATGGTGCGGCGGTTGCTCCCTCTGGTCAGGCGGAGTCTGGCAGTGTTGCACGTATGTGCGGACGGTATGCATCCAGTCGTAGGCCCGAGGATCTCGCAGGAGTCTTTGAAATAGAGAAGTGGGAACCCGAGGAGACCCTGGAGCCCGACTACAACGTGGCTCCGACCAAGGAGGTCTACGCCGTTCTCGACCGTCCGTTGAGAGACGCCGACGACCGCCGTCCGGTTCGCCAGCTGCGCAGGCTCAAGTGGGGGCTGGTGCCCTCCTGGGCCAAGTCGCCCGAGGGCGGCGCCCGGATGATCAACGCGCGGGCCGAGACCGTGCACGAGAAGCCGTCGTACCGCCGCGCCTTCGCCACCCGCCGCTGCATCCTGCCCGCCGACGGCTACTACGAGTGGGTCACGGCGGAGGAGGAGCGGGACCTGGAGGTCGAGGGGAAGAAGAAGCGGCCGCGCAAGCAGCCGTACTTCGTGCTCCCGGCCGACGGCTCGGTGTTCGCGATGGCCGGGCTGTACGAGTTCTGGCGCGACCGTACGCTGCCCGACGAGCACCCGCTGGCCTGGTGGGCGACCTGCTCGGTGATCACCACGGAGGCCGAGACCGGGCCGCTGGGCGTGGCGCCCGCCGAAGGGCCGCGGTCGCTGCACGACATTCACCCCCGGATGCCGCTGATGCTGACGCCCGACCGCTGGGACGCCTGGCTCGACCCGGCCCGGACGGACGTCGAGGAGCTGCGCTCGCTGCTCGCCCCGCCGCCGGAGGGCCTGATGCGGGCCTACCCGGTCTCCACGGCGGTCAGCAACGTCCGCAACAACAGCCCGGAGCTGCTGAAGGAGCTGGAGGGGCCGGAGGAGGGCACGCTCTTCTAGCCTTCTCCCGTGACCACAGCGAAGATCGTCGGTACGGAGGCGGGGGACGCCCGCATCACCTGGCACGAGGCGGAGAAGGCGCGGCTGGTGCTCGCCGTCGGCCACGGGGCGGGCGGGGGCATCGAGGCGCGGGACCTGCAGGCGCTCGCGGCGGTCCTGCCGGAGCACGGCGTGACCGTCGCGCTCGTCGAGCAGCCCTGGCGGGTCGCCGGGAAGAAGGTCGCGCCCGCGCCGAAGACGCTCGACGTGGGCTGGCGGGGGCTGTGGCCCGCGCTGGCGGCGCCGGGGCCGCCGGTGGTGGCGGGCGGGCGCAGCGCGGGGGCCCGGGTCGCCTGCCGTACGGCGACGGAGCTGGGCGCCGCCGCCGTCCTCGCCCTGAGCTTCCCGCTGCACCCGCCGGGGAAGCCGGAGAAGTCGCGGGCCGAGGAGCTGCTGGGGGCCGGGGTGCCCACGCTGGTCGTACAGGGCGGGAACGACCCGTTCGGGAAGCCGGCCGAGTTCCCGGACGGCGGGTACGAACTCGTCGAGGTGCCGGGCGCCGATCACGGGTTCGCCGTGCCCAAACGGTCGGAGATCGGGCAGGAAAGGGCAGTGACCATCATCACGGACGCGGTCGTCGCATGGACCGCGTCGCTCGGGTGACGCCCGGGAATGTTGCGCGGCGGACCACTGTTGAGGCGGACAGAAGTGCTGGGACACCAGCGCCGACGCCGAAGGAGAGGAAGTCCGCCGCATGGGTTCGACCATCTGCCCGAGCCGTACCAGCAGCGCTGACCTGGACTGGACGGTGCTGCACGCGGCCAAGACCGCTCCTATTCGAGCGGCGGCAGGTACGGGTCGTGTTCTATCCTCCGAGACGAGTGGGATCGGTTTCGGTCCTGCCCGGGATCTTGAGGAGGTGGGTCCGGTCACCGGTACCGACGCAGGGACCGACAACGGCCAGGCGGAGCTGCCCGAGGGCCAGGGCGTCAGCGCGGAGTCGACGTCGGAGCGCACCGCGCGCTTCGAGCGGGACGCGCTCGAATTCCTCGACCAGATGTACTCGGCCGCGCTGCGCATGACCCGCAACCCCGCCGACGCCGAGGACCTGGTGCAGGAGACCTACGCCAAGGCGTACGCGTCCTTCCACCAGTTCCGCGAGGGCACCAACCTCAAGGCGTGGCTGTACCGCATTCTCACGAACACCTTCATCAACTCGTACCGCAAGAAGCAGCGCGAACCCCAGCGCTCCGCGGCCGAGGAGATCGAGGACTGGCAGCTCGCCCGCGCCGAGTCGCACATGTCGACCGGTCTGCGCTCCGCGGAGTCGCAGGCGCTCGACCACCTGCCCGACTCGGACGTGAAGGAAGCGCTGCAGGCGATCCCCGAGGAATTCCGCATCGCCGTCTATCTCGCCGACGTAGAGGGCTTTGCGTACAAGGAGATCGCGGACATCATGGGGACACCCATCGGTACGGTGATGTCCCGGCTGCACCGGGGCCGCCGTCAACTGCGCGGCATGCTGGAGGACTACGCGCGTGAGCGCGGGCTCGTCCCGGCCGGCGCCGGGGAGTCGAACGAAGCGAAAGGCTCGGGCTCATGAGCTGCGGAGAGCCGCACGAGACGGACTGCAGTGAGGTACTCGATCATCTGTACGAGTTCCTCGACAGTGAGATGCCGGACGTCGATCGCGTCAAGTTCAAGCAGCACTTCGACGAGTGCTCCCCCTGCCTGGAGAAGTACGGGCTGGAGCAGGCCGTGAAGAAGCTGGTCAAGCGGTGCTGCGGGCATGACGACGTGCCCAGCGACCTGCGGGCCAAGGTGCTCGGGCGGCTGGACCTGATCCGCTCCGGACAGACCGTCCCGGAACACGACGTCACGGCTGCCCAGGCCGCTCCGGTCGCTCCGACCGCACAGGCCGCTCCGGTCGCGCCGGAGAGCTGACCGCGACGGCGCCGGGCCGTTCCCGCCCCGCCGTCCCGTCACCCGAACGTGCTAATCCTCCGGTCATAAGCCCCCGGACCCTCCGGCTTCCGCCCTAGGCTCCGGAGCCTGGACGGGCATGGTCGGGGGAGGGGCGAGATGGAGGCGGTTCCGGCACGCGTACGGGCGTACGTGACCTGTGTCGCCCTCGCCGCCCTGCTCTGCGTACTGCAGCTGCCGGGCGTGCGCACGCCCTGGTGGGCCGTCGCGCTCCTCGCCGCGCTGTACGCGGCCTGCGAGCACGTCGTACGGCGCCGTCTGGGCGGCACCTTCTACCCGGTGCTGCTCGCCGGCGCCTTCCTGCTGCCGCCCCCGGCCGCGGCGCTCGTACCGCTGCCGGGTGCGCTGTTCTCGCGCGCCGAGCAACGGCCGCAGGCACTGCGCCGGACCTGGCGGGCCGCCGAACTGGCGCTCGCGGTGTGGGGCGCGGGGTGCGTGCACTGGGCGCTGGGCGGGCGGGACGCGGTGGTGGACTCCGACTTCCCCTACGCGCTGCTGCCCTGCGGCGCGGCCGTGCTGGCCTTCTGCGCGGTCCTCGCCCTCCTCGACGGCGGGATCCTCGCGGTCGCCGAGCGAGTGCCGGTACGCCGGGCCTGGCGCGGCCTGCTCTCCCGCTCGCTCGCCCCGGTCGGGGTGCACGGGCTGGCCGGGCTGATGATGGCGGTGCTCTGGCGCAGCCCCTACGGTCCCGTCGCCGCGCTGCTCGTCCTGCTGCCGATGTGCGTGTCCTGGTGGGTGTTCGCCCAGTACCACCGGGAGCGCGCCGCCCACCAGGCCACCATCCGCGCGCTCGTCCAGGCCGTCGACATCAAGGACGGGTACACCCGCGGGCACAGCGAGCGGGTCGGACAGGCCTCCGTGATGATCGCCCGCGAGCTGGGCATGGACGACGACCGGGTGGAGGTGCTCCGCTTCGCCGGCATCCTCCACGACGTGGGAAAGCTGGGCGTGCCCACCCGGCTGCTCCGCAAGAGCGGGCCGCTCACCCCGGAGGAACGGCGGGTCATCGAACTGCACCCCGAGTACGGCCACGAGATGGTGCGCGGGATCTCCTTCCTCGGCGAGGCCCGCGCGGCGATCCTGCACCACCACGAGCGCATCGACGGCAGCGGCTATCCCTACGGACTGGCGGGCACCCAGATCCCGGAATCCGCCCGCGTGGTCGCCGTCGCCGACGCCTTCGACGCGATGACGTCGACCCGCTCCTACAGCCGGGCCCGGCCGGTGGCCGCCGCGGTGGCGGAGTTACGGCGGTGCGCCGGGCGGCACTTCGACGCGGGGGTCGTCGACGCCCTGACGCGAGCACTGGCCAGACACGGCTGGCACCCCGCGGTCACCGCCGACGTCCATCGGACCGACCAGGCCGACGACAAGACCGACCAGACCGACCAGACCGACCAGACCGACCAGGCCGATCAGAACGACCACTCCGGCCCGTCCGTCTCATCGGGCCCGTCCGGCTCGTCCGACCAGGCCGTCTCCGGTTCGCCGGGCGGTGACCGCGAAAGCGTCGGGCGAGGTGCCCTGTGACGCCCGGTGAGCAGGCGTACGCCCCAGGACGGGCCGGCGGCGGCTCCGCACAGGCAGGCCGCGGTCCCGCCGGCAGCGACACCGTCGGCAGCGGCACTGTCGGCAGTGGCTCCGTCGGCGGTGGCTCCGCCGGTCCGGCCCCGGGACTCGGCCTCGGCCGTCCCGGCGCGCGCGGGTGCATCCGTCTCGCCGCCCTGCTCCTCGCGCTCGGCTGTCTCGCCGGCACCCTCTGGGAGGGCCTCGACGACCGCGGCATCGCCCTCGCCTTCGGCGTGCTCGTCGGCGTCGGGGAGTGGGCCCGGTGGACCGGCGCCGAGGTGCGGGAGGCCGCCCCGCTCGGGGCCGCCGGTGGACTCGCCTACGCCCTGCTCGGCGCCGATGCCGGGGTGGCCACGCACGACGGGGCCTTCCAGGTCGTCACCGTCGTCTGCACGGCCTCGCTGCTGGGGAACGTCCCGCACATAGCCGGCGGGCGACGGCCCACCCTCGACCACCTCACCCGCCGCGTCCTCACCGTCGGCTTCGCCGCCGTCTGCTTCCAACCCCTCTACAGCAGGGGCGTGTTGGAGCAGTGGGGCGGACCGGCGTACGCGCTGCTGCTGGTCGCGCTGCTCGTGCTCACCGCGCTCTGCGACGCCGTGCTCGCCGCCGGGCAGGCCCACTCCCGCACGGGGTGGCCGTTCGGGCCGCTGCTGCGGGACGAGCTGCGCGGGCTGCTCGGCATCGGGTCCGCCGTCTGCGCCACCGGCGCGGTGATGGCGCTGGCCGTCGCCGTCGTGGGGCTGTGGGCGCTGCCCGTCTTCTGTCTTCCCCTGCTCCTCACCCAGCTGTCCCTGCGCCGGTACGCGGCCGTCCGGGCCACCTACCGGCAGACCATCGCCTCGCTCGCCCGCGCCACCGAGATAGCGGGGTACACCCCGGCCGGGCACGCCCGCCGGGTGGCCACGCTGAGCCAGGCCGTCGGGCGGGACCTGGGGCTGTCCCAAGCGGAGCTCACGGTGCTGGAGTACGCGGCGCTGATGCACGACATCGGCCAGCTCAGCCTCGTCGACCCGGTGCCCGCCGGGGCCACCGCCGGGCTGCCGGCGGCCGAGCAGCGGCGGATCGCCCTGCTCGGCGGAGCCGTCGTACGGCAGACCGGGGTGGACGCGACGGTCGCCGTGGTCGTGGAGCGGCAGGCCGACCCGTACCGGGAGCAGCCGGTCGCCGCGCGGATCGTGCGGGCCGTCAACGCGTACGAGGAGAAGGCCCGGGATTCCGGGCCCGGCGGGCCGTTGACGGCACTGGAGGAGTTACGCCTGGCCACTGCCGGGGACTACGCTCCCGAGATCGTGGAGTCGCTGGCCCGCGTGCTCTCCAGAGACTGTCTGACCTTGCGCGCGGCTGGGTAACCCATGGGTAATGAGCGGCCCTCCCGTCGTACGTGGTTGGATGCGAGGGAGAGGGTGATGTCCGGGGGCACAAGCCAGCCCACTGTGCGGAAATGGAACTGGCAGGCGGGAATCGTGAGGATCTTCGGCAAGGGACGGCACAGGCCCTCCGCCTCCTGGCGGCAGGCCACCGACCGCGCGTTCACGCTGATCGGTGACGGCCGGTACGAGGACGCGGGCGAGCTGCTGACACGTGCCGCCGACCTGGAACCCTGGCTGTCGGAGTCCTGGTTCAACCTCGCCCTGCTGCACAAGTTCCGGCACGACTGGGAGCAGGCCCGCGCGGCCGGACTGCGGGCGGTGGCCCTGCTCGACCGGGAGACCGGGGCGCCCGACTGGTGGAACGTCGGCATCGCGGCGACCGCGCTGCAGGACTGGCCGCTGGCGCGGCGGGCCTGGCAGGCGTACGGGCTGCGGGTGCCGGGCGGCGCCACCGCGTCCGGGGAACCGGACGGCATGGACCTGGGCAGTGCCGCCGTACGGCTGTCCCCGGAGGGGGAGGCCGAGGTGGTGTGGGGGCGGCGGCTGGACCCCGCCCGCATCGAGGTGCAGTCCATTCCGCTTCCCTCGTCCGGGCGGCGCTGGGGCGAGGTCGTCCTCCACGACGGGGTGCCGCACGGCGAGCGGACCACGGTGACCGGGCACGCGTACCCCGTCTTCGACGAGATCGAGCTGTGGGCGCCGTCGCCGGTGCCGACCTGGGTGGTGCTGCTGGAGGCGGCGACCGAGTCGGACCGGGACGCGCTGGAGCAGCTGGCGGGGGATGCCGGGTTCGCGGCGGAGGACTGGTCCTCCTCGGTGCGGTTGCTGTGCCGGATGTGCTCGGAGTCGCGGATGCCGTCCGACGAGGGCGACGGGGTGCACCTGGATCCCCACGACCACAGTGAGCCGGGGCATCCGGGGCCGCTCGGGCATCGGACGGACGGGCAGCTGTGGGTGCCGGAGCGGGAGTGCGGGGTGGCTGCGCCGGCCTCGCTGGTGAGGGGGTTGCTGGACGGGTGGGTCGCGGACAGCCCTGACTCCCGGGATTGGCGGGATTTGGAAGAGGTCTGCTGAGGCCGGTGGATCACTGCGGGTCGTGAGTGGTTGCTCGCGCAGTTCCCCGCGCCCCTAAAAACAGGCACGTACCCTGTATCAGCAACATCCCCCTTGTTTTACCTAGGAAGGCTTACGTCGGTCATGGCCCAGCAGGACACCGATCAGCAGCACGCGGGCGTGCTCCCCGTGGACGACGAGGGGTTCGTCGTCGACACCGAGGGGACCGAGGAGCGCGAGAACGCCTGGCGTGCGCGGGGGACCTCGCGGCCCATCACCGTCGTCGGGAACCCGGTGCTGCACAAGGAGTGCAAGGACGTCACCGAGTTCGGGGCGGAGCTGGACCAGCTCGTCGCCGACATGTTCGCGAGTCAGCGGACCGCCGAGGGCGTCGGCCTCGCCGCCAACCAGATCGGCGTCGACCTGAAGGTCTTCGTCTACGACTGCCAGGACGACGCGGGCGCCCGGCACGTCGGCGTGGTGTGCAACCCGAAGCTCGTCGAGCTGCCCGCCGACAAGCGGCGGCTGGACGACAGCAACGAGGGGTGCCTGTCGGTGCCCACTGCCTACGCCCCGCTCGCCCGGCCCGACTACGCCGAGGTCACCGGGCAGGACGAGAAGGGCAACCCGATCAAGGTGCGCGGCACCGGCTACTTCGCTCGGTGTTTGCAGCACGAGACCGACCACCTGTACGGCTACCTGTACATCGACCGGCTCTCCAAGCGCGAGCGCAAGGACGCGTTGCGGCAGATGGCCGAGAACGAGCCACGCTACCCCGTGGTCGCCAACGACTGATACGCAGGGAACGCTGCAGGACAGCTGTGACGCCTGGTCGGGAACCATCCGACCAGGCGTTCGTCATGTTCGGTCAGACTCGCTCGTCTGTGCGTCGTACATTCGATCCTTTGTACACCTCTAGCGATCCTTAATCAGTCACACAAGGGGAGATTCTCGGCACTGTGGGGTAGTGAGTGAAGCAAATCCGTTCCCAGACTGGTCAGTTGTGGTGCTGAATGGGAACTGCGGGGATACGCAACGGCGCACGCCCGGCACAGCGGGAGGGGCGTGCGCACCTGGCTCGGCTGAGAGGGGTTTGTTCGTGCATGCTTTCCCACACAGCACCACATCGACGCCGACGGCGGTCGCGGTTCCACCACAACTCGCCCTCCCGGTGATCGAGGCCGAGTTTCCCCGGCAACTGCATCCGTATTGGCCCCAGCTGCAGGAGAAGACCCGCCTCTGGCTGCTGGAAAAGCGACTGATGCCGGCCGACAAGGTTCAGGAATATGCCGACGGCCTTTGCTACACGGACCTCATGGCGGGGTACTACCTGGGTGCGTCCGACGAGGTCATCCAGGCGATATGCGACTACAGCGCCTGGTTCTTCGTCTGGGACGACCGGCACGACCGTGACGTCGTGCACCGCAGGCCGGCCGACTGGCGGCGGCTGCGGTTCCGGCTGCACGCGGCCCTCGACGCGCCCCTGCACCACCTGCACCACCCGGACACCCTGGTCGCGGGGTTCGCGGACAGCGTCGCGCGGCTGTACTCGTTCCTGCCGGTGACCTGGAACCAGCGATTCGCCCGGCACTTCCACGCGGTGATCGAGGCCTACGACCGCGAGTTCCGCAACCGTAGGTCGGGACACGTTCCCGGGGTCGAGGAGTACCTGGCCCTGCGGCGCCTCACCTTCGCCCACTGGATATGGACGGACCTGCTGGAGCCGAGCGCCGGGACCGAACTCCCGGACGCTGTGAGGAAAAACCCGGCGTACCGCCGGCCGGCGTTGCTCAGCCAGGAATTCGCCGCCTGGTACAACGACCTCTGCTCACTTCCCAAGGAAATAGCGGGCGACGAGGTGCACAATCTCGGAATCAGTCTCGTCACCCATGAGGGAATGAGCCTGGAACAGGCGGTCGAGGAAGTCAGGCGACGCGTCGAGGAATGCATCAGCGAATTCCTGGACGCCGAGCGGACCGCGCTGCTGTTCGCCGAGCAGCTCGACGACGGCACCGTGCGCGGAAAGGAACTAGGCGCCGCCGTCACGGCCTGCGTCGGCAATATGCGGAACTGGTTCAGCTCCGTCTACTGGTTCCACCACGAATCCGGCCGTTACATGGTCGACAGCTGGGACGACCGGTCCACGCCCCCGTACGTCAACAACGAAGCGGCAGGTGAGAAATGACCGTCGAGTCCGTGAACCCCGCGACCCCGGAGGCTTCCGGCCACGCCGAACTGCGCGAACCGCCCCTCGCCGGCGGCGGTGTGCCGATACTCGGGCACGGCTGGCGGCTGGTCCGCGACCCGCTCGCCTTCATGTCCCGGCTGCGCGCCCACGGCGACATGGTGCGCCTCCGGCTCGGCCCCAAGGAGGTGTACGCCGTCACCACTCCGGAGCTCACCGGGGCCCTCGCCCTGAACCCCGACTTCGTCATCGCCGGCCCGCTGTGGGAGTCCCTGGAGGGGCTGCTCGGCAAGGAGGGCGTGGCCACCGCCAACGGCCCGCGCCACCGGCGTCAGCGCCGCACCATCCAGCCTGCGTTCAACCTCTCCGCGATCCCGGACTACGGGCCGGTCATGGAGGAGGAGGCGCACGCGCTGACCGAGCGCTGGCAGCCCGGCGCCACCGTCGACTGCACCTCGGAGTCCTTCCGGGTAGCCGTCCGCATCGCCGCCCGCTGCCTGCTGCGCGGCGAGTACATGGACGAGCGCGCGGAGCGGCTCAGCGTCGACCTCGCGAGCGTCTTCCGCGGTATGTACCGGCGGATGGTCGTACCACTCGGCCCGCTGTACAAGCTGCCGTTGCCGGCCAACCGCGAATTCAACCGTGCCCTGGCCGATTTGCATCTCCTCGTCGACGAGATCGTCGCCGAGCGGCGGGCATCTGGTCAAAAGCCGGACGATTTGCTGACGGCATTGCTCGCGGCGAAGGACGAGAATGGCGACCCGATCGGGGAACAGGAGATCCACGACCAGGTGGTCGCGATACTCACCCCCGGAAGCGAAACAGTCGCCTCCACGATCATGTGGCTGCTCCAGGTGCTCGCCGAACACCCGGAACACGCCGAGAAGGTACGGACCGAGGTCGAATCGGTGACGGGCGGTCAGCCGGTTGGTTTTGAGCACGTTCGCCGGCTCACGCACACCAACAATGTCGTCGTCGAGGCGATGCGTTTGCGGCCCGCCGTATGGATATTGACGCGGCGCGCCAAGGCCGACACCGAGCTCGGCGGCTATCGCATTCCGGCCGGGGCCGACATCGTCTACAGCCCCTACGCCATCCAGCGCGACCCGCACTCGTACGCCGGACACCTCGACTTCGACCCGGACCGCTGGCTTCCGGAGCGGGCGGGGGACGTACCCAAGTACGCCATGAGCCCCTTCAGCGTCGGCAACCGCAAGTGCCCCAGCGACCACTTCTCCATGACCCAGCTCAGCCTGATCACCGCGGCCCTGTGCGCCAGGTACCGCTTCGAACAGGTCGCCGGGTCGAACGACACCACCCGGGTGGGCATCACCCTGCGCCCGCACCGGCTGCTGCTCGCACCCGTGCCCTGGTGACCTGCCGACCGGCGGATCACGCCTGATACCGGCGCGCGCTCAGGCGGCCTCAGGGCCCCGGAACGCGCGCCGGTAGGCGTTCGGCGTCGTACCCAGCGACCGTACGAACTGGTGCCGCAGCGCGGCCGCCGTCCCGAAGCCGGTCCGGCCCGCGATGGCGTCCATCGTCTCGTCCGTCCCCTCCAGCAACTCCTGTGCCAGCAGCACCCGTTGCCGCAGGATCCAGCGGTACGGCGTGGTGCCGGTCTCCTGCTGGAAGCGGCGGGCGAAGGTGCGCGGGGCCATCAGGGCGCGGGCGGCCAGCTGCTCGACGGTGACCTCCTCGTCGAGGTGCTCCGTCATCCAGGCCAGCACCCCGCCGACCGTGTCGCAGGGCCCCTCCGGCAGCGGCCGCTCGATGAACTGGGCCTGGCCGCCGTCCCGGTGCGGGGGCACCACCATCCGCCGGGCGATCTTCGTCGCCACCTCCGGGCCCTGCTCCTTGCGCACGATGTGCAGACAGGCGTCGATACCGGCCGAGGTGCCCGCCGACGTGATCACCGGGTCCTCGTCGACGTACAGCACGTCCGGCTCCACCCGGGTCCGCGGGAAGCGGCGGGCCAACAGGTCCGCGTGGCGCCAGTGCACGGCACAGCGGCGCCCGTCCAGCAGCCCGGCCGCGCCGAGCACGAAGACGCCCGAGCAGACGCTGAGCACCCTGGCCCCCCGGTCCACCGCCCGGCGCAGTGCGGCGAGCAGCTCGGGCGGGTAGTCCCGGGCGATGTTGGCGTCCGAGGCCGGCACCGCGATCAGGTCGGCCTCCTCAAGGCGGTCCAGGCCATGTGGCGTGGAAATGGTGAGGCCGGGCACATGGGTGCCGAGCGCCGGCCCCTCCGCCGAGACCACCGCGAAGTCGTACACCGGCAGCCCCTCGTCGGAGCGGTCGAGGCCGAAGACCTCGCAGACGACTCCGAGCTCGAAGGGGTGCACACCGTCGAGGAGCACCGTGGCCACGTTCTTCAGCATGCTGCCAGTGTGCCTCGCCGCTGGCAGTAATTCGAGGGTGTGTGGCAGTGCTGCCACTGACGGTAAGGAGTATTCGGCGCCACAGTAGTGTCCATGAACGGAAACCAGATCGAAGGTCTCATCGGAATGGTCCTGGTCCTCGGGATCCTGGTCCTCATGTCCCTCCCGTCCGCGCTCGGCGTCCTGCGCGACCGGCGCATCGACCGGCAGATCAGGGAGGCGCGGCGGACCGCGGAAGCCGGGCGCGCCCGGGACACCGCCCACCGGGGAAGGTCCCTGATCGCATAGCCTCCCCTGGCGCGCACGACAAGGGGAGGATCATGAGAGGCAGAACGGCCTGGGCCGCGGCCGGCGGGGCGGCGGCCCTGGTGCTGACCGTCACCTCGGCGGGCAGCTGGCGCTGGTACTTCCCCGGCACGACGACCACCTCGCGGAAGGTGTCGGCCGGGGACGTGCTCGACCTGAAGTAGCCGGCGTACGGCGGCTCAGAAGTCCTCGTCCAGGTCGACGGTGCCCTCCACCGCCACCTGGTATGCGGACGGGCGCCGCTCGAAGAAGTTCGTCAGCTCCTGGACGCCCTGCAACTCCATGAAGGAGAACGGGTTCTCCGAGCCGTACACCGGGGCGAAGCCCAGGCGGCCGAGCCGCTGGTCGGCGACGCACTCCAGGTACTGGCGCATGGAGTCGGTGTTCATGCCGGGCAGGCCGTCGCCGCACAGGTCCCGGGCGAACTGCAGCTCCGCCTCGACGGCCTCCCGCAGCATGTCGGTGACCTCCTGCCGCAGTTCGTCGTCGAAGAGCTCCGGCTCCTCCTTGCGGACGGTGTCCACGACGTCGAACGCGAAGCTCATGTGCATCGTCTCGTCACGGAACACCCAGTTGGTGCCGGTGGCGAGGCCGTGCAGCAGACCGCGGCTGCGGAACCAGTAGACGTAGGCGAAGGCGCCGTAGAAGAACAGGCCCTCGATGCACGCGGCGAAGCAGATGAGGTTGAGCAGGAAGCGGCGGCGGTCGGCCTTCGACTCCAGGCGGTCCAGGTTGTCCACCGAGTCCATCCACCGGAAGCAGAACTCGGCCTTCTCGCGGATGGAGGGGATGTTCTCCACGGCGGCGAACGCGGCGGCGCGGTCGTCCGGGTCGGGGAGGTAGGTGTCCAGCAGGGTCAGGTAGAACTGGACGTGCACGGCCTCCTCGAAGAGCTGGCGCGACAGGTACAGGCGCGCCTCCGGGGAGTTGATGTGCTTGTACAGCGTGAGCACCAGGTTGTTCGCCACGATCGAGTCGCCCGTCGCGAAGAAGGCGACCAGACGGCCGATCATGTGCTGCTCGGCGGCCGTGAGCTTCGCGAGGTCGGCCACGTCCGAGTGGAGGTCGACCTCCTCCACGGTCCAGGTGTTCTTGATGGCGTCCCGGTAGCGCTCGTAGAAGTCCGGGTAGCGCATGGGGCGCAGGGTCAGCTCGAAGCCCGGGTCGAGAAGGTTCTGGTTACGGGTGGACATCACTGGCAGGCCTCGCAGGACTCGGGGTTCTCAAGGGAGCAGGCGACGGCGTCCTCGGGAGCCGTCTGCTGCACGGGGACGGTGGCTTGGGCCGCGCGGGCGATCCGGGTCGCCGGGCGCGAGCGCAGGTAGTACGTCGTCTTCAGGCCCGACTTCCAGGCGTACGCGTACATCGAGGAGAGCTTGCCGATGGTCGGCGTCTCCAGGAACAGGTTCAGGGACTGGGCCTGGTCCAGGTACGGGGTCCGGGCGGCGGCCATGTCGATCAGGCCGCGCTGCGGGATCTCCCACGCCGTGCGGTAGAGCCGCCGTACGTCCTCGGGGATCCAGACGAAGTCCTGCACCGAGCCGTTCGCGTCGCGCAGCGCCTCGCGGGTGCGGGCGTCCCAGACGCCGAGGTCCTTGAGTTCCTGCACCAGATAGGAGTTGACCTGGAGGAACTCGCCGGAGAGCGTCTCGCGCTTGAAGAGGTTCGAGACCTGCGGCTCGATGCACTCGTAGACACCGGCGATCGACGCGATGGTCGCGGTGGGGGCGATCGCGAGGAGGAGGCTGTTGCGCAGACCGGTCGACGCGATCCGGGCGCGCAGCGCCGCCCAGCGCTCCGGCCAGGTGAACTCGACGCCGTAGTGGTCGGGGTGCAGCACACCCCGCGCGGTCCGGGTCTTCTCCCAGGCCGGCAGCGGGCCGCTGCGCTCGGCGAGGTCGGCGGAGGCCTCGTACGCGGCGAGCATGACGCGCTCGGCGATCCGGGTGGAGAGGGCCTTGGCCTCGGGGGAGTCGAAGGGCAGCCGCAGCTTGAAGAAGACGTCCTGGAGGCCCATGGCGCCCAGTCCGACCGGCCGCCACTTGGCGTTCGACCGGCCCGCCTGCTCGGTCGGGTAGAAGTTGATGTCGACGACCCGGTCGAGGAAGGTGACGGCGGTGCGAACGGTCTCGTCCAGCCGCTCCCAGTCGATGTCGCCGCTCGCGGTGTCCACGAAGGCGCCGAGGTTGACCGAACCGAGGTTGCAGACCGCCGTCTCGCCGTCGTCCGTGACCTCCAGGATCTCCGTGCAGAGGTTCGAGGAGTGGACGACGTGACCGGGCAGGGCCGTCTGGTTGGCGGTGCGGTTGGCCGCGTCCTTGAAGGTCATCCAGCCGTTGCCGGTCTGCGCGAGGGTGCGCATCATCCGGCCGTACAGGTCACGGGCCGGGATGGTCCTGCGCGCGAGCCCGTCGGCCTCGGCCTTGCGGTAGGCCGCGTCGAACTCGGCGCCCCACAGGTCCACCAGCTCCGGCACGTCGGCGGGCGAGAACAGCGACCACGGCTCGTCGGCGTTGACCCGGCGCATGAACTCGTCGGGGATCCAGTGCGCGAGGTTGAGGTTGTGGGTACGGCGGGCGTCCTCGCCGGTGTTGTCGCGCAGCTCCAGGAACTCCTCGATGTCGGAGTGCCAGGTCTCCAGGTAGACCGCGGCCGCGCCCTTGCGCCGGCCGCCCTGGTTCACGGCGGCGACCGAGGCGTCGAGGGTCTTCAGGAACGGCACGATGCCGTTGGAGTGCCCGTTCGTGCCGCGGATCAGCGAACCGCGGCTGCGGATCCGGGAGTACGAAAGACCGATGCCGCCGGCGTGCTTCGAGAGCCGGGCCACCTGGTGGTAGCGGTCGTAGATGGAGTCCAGCTCGTCCTTCGGGGAGTCCAGGAGGTAGCAGGACGACATCTGGGGGTGCCGGGTGCCGGAGTTGAAGAGGGTGGGGGAGGACGGGAGGTAGTCGAGGCGGCTCATCAGGCCGTAGAGCGCGGCGACTTCGTCGACCGACCGCACGGTGTCGTCTTCCGCGAGACCGGCGGCGACCCGGAGCATGAAGTGCTGGGGCGTCTCGATCACGCGACGGGTGATCGGGTGCCGCAGCAGGTAACGGCTGTGGAGCGTGCGCAGGCCGAAGTAGCCGAAGCGGTCGTCGGCGGCAGGGTCGACGAGGGCGTCGAGGCGGGCCGCGTGCAGCCGTACGAACTCGGCGGTCCGGTCGGCGATGAGCCCCTCCCGGTGCCCCACGGCGACGGACCCGGTGAAGGACGTCACGCCCTGCGAGGCGGCCTCGGCACGGACGGAGATCGTCAGCAGCCGGGCGGCGAGCCTGGAGTAGGCGGGGTCCTCGGAGATGAGACCGGCGGCGGCCTCGGTGGCCAGTTCGCGCAACTCCGCCTCGTCGGCCCGCGCCGACCGGCCACGCAACGCGGCGGCGGCGACCCGGCCGGGGTCGGCGTCGGGGAGGTCGGCGGTCAACTCGGTCAGGGTCCGCAGCAACGCGGTACCGGGACCGTCGTCCGCCACGGATTCCACAGAGCTGGTCGCTGAGGCCGGGTCGGCTGGCGCGATGGTCACGTGGGGCTCTCCCTCGCTGGGCTCGGGGCCTGGCGGAGGGCAGGGGGCAGCACACGGGCGCACGCACGCGTGTCGCGTCCCCGGCCCACTCCACGAGGCCCGGACGTCAGAACACCCGGGCCGGACGGCCGGGTGTGCTGTCGACAGGTCCTCGGACTGACTCCTGTGCACGAACATGCACAAGTACACCGTTGCGGGACAGTTCCGGATTCGCACCGGATTCCCCTGCGGCGACAGCGAGCATGAGCATACATCTAGTGCCGGGTTGTCGTGTCACCCCCAGATGTTGTGTCGCGGTGGTGTCAGAGCGTCAACTGATAGGTGAGGAGAGTGAGGTCGTCCAGGTGCGGCACGGGATTCCAGTCCCGCTCCGGTGTGCGGACGAAGCCCAGACGTTCGTAGATGCGGTGGGCGGTGTGCATGCTCCGCTGGCTCGACAGGACGACGGCCGTGCAGCCCTCGGTGGCCCGTGCGCGGTCGATGCAGGCCCGTACGAGGGCCTCGCCGGCGCCTCGGCCGCGGGCCTCGTGCGCGACCGCGAGCGCCCTGATCTCGGCCTCGCCGGGGCGGGCGATGTCGGCGACCGGGCCGGGGCCGGCGACGAAGGTGACGCCGCCGAGGAGTCTTTCGCCGTCCACGGCCACGAGCACGTCGGCGGCGGCCGCCCGGCTCGCCACGTCCTTCAGCACGGGCAGGTACTCGTCGCCCTCGCCGTAGTCGAGGAGGCCGTCCTGGAGGTAGGCCCGGGCGGTGATCTCGCCGAGGGGTGCGTACTCGGCCGGCTCCGCGGGCCGGATCGTGATGTCCATGGTGCCGAGTCTGCCGGAGGGCTCCGACCACGTGCGCCCGGATTTTCTGCGGGATGTCCCGTCCCTTTCCGCCCTGCGGGCAGTCGAGTTGCGGACTGCGACGGGAGTGCTTTCCATGGAGTTAGGTGCCCGCGGGTCCTCCGTGCCGAGATCCGGTCTCGGAAGGAGAGGCACCATGTCGAGAATCGTCCGTCACCCGCCGGGCAAGGTCCGGCCACGCAGTGCGCCGATGGCGACGCTGGACGCGAGGCGGGCGTGGCGCCGGCTCCGGCGGTTCTTCCTGGGCCACTGGCACGGTCTGACCATCTGGCTGGAGGCCCGCCGCAACACCACCCGCCCCAAGAACTGGCGCCGGTGGTGGTCGTACACCAATCTGAACCGGGTGGTCTGGCTGACCCTCCTGATCCTGCTCCTCGCCTGGGTCGGTGAGGGCATCTGGATCCTGATCACTCACCGCACGACCCCCTTCGAGCAGTGGCGGCACCGGTCCGAGGACGGATTCGACGCCGTCCTGCGGTTCCTCGGTCCGCTCCTCGCCGCCTCGGTCGCCGCGGCGGCGTTCCTGTTCTTCTGGTACCACTGGACCAAGAGGCGCTACCTCGCCAAGGCACGCAAGGAGCCGCACCGACTGGTGCGCACCGCGGGGCCGGACATCTCCGAGATCGTGGGCCGCGAGGACATCGCCCGGGTCATCGCCCAGCGACTGCGGCAGCGCGAGACCCGCAGGCCCTATCTTCTCGTCGGCGGTATCGGCACGGGCAAGACCGCCGTTCTGGTGCGGCTCACCGAACTCCTGGCCGATCAGCACGCCGTTCCCGTGCCGATACGGCTGCGGGACGCCGTCGGCGGCGACCTGAACTTCGAGCGCATGGCCAGGGAACGGTTCGCCGAGGAGGCGCCCCGGGGCATCCTGGCGCGCGGCAAGAACGACCGGGTCTGGCAGCAACTCCTCGCCGACGACAAGGTGGTGGTCATCGCCGACGGCCTGGAGGAGGCGGTGCTCGACGAGAGGTTCCAGGAGGACCGGGACAACATCATCCGCAAGGCCATCGAGCGCGCCCACGAGGAGAAGCTGCCGCTCGTCATCGCGTCCCGGCCGCACAGCCCGCTGGAGAGCACCCCCGCCGCGATCGTGGAGCTCGAACCGCTGAGCGAGGAGGAGGCGTTGCGCTTCGTCGAGGCGCGGGACCCGGAGACCGACGAGCGCCGCGTCGACTGGATCGTGGAGACCGCGGAGGTCACCGAATCGCCCATCTACCTCCAGATCGCCCGCGAACTGCACCGCCACGGCGGCCTGGAACGCAGCCGTCTGCGCAACGACGCCCATCGGCTGGACACCCGCAGCTGGGACCGCAGCACGCTGCGGCTGTGGCTGCTGGAGACGTGGGACCGTGCCGTGCGCGAGGGCCGGCTGCGCGAGGACGTCGAGCTGAGCCCCCAGGAACGCGACGACACCGTCGAGGTGGTCTCCGCGCTCGCGTGCATCGGACTGCTCCAGGACAGGCTGGAGGTCGGCTTCGCCGAGCTGCTGGGCGATGACGTCCACCCGGGTCCGACGCGGCGGACAACGGCCCGGGCGGACCATCTGTGGGCCACGGCGCGCCGTTTCGACCGGTACGGCAAGCGTGGGAACACCTTCTCGGAGTGGCACCGGGAACGGATCTGGAACGCGCTCTGCGACCGTCTGAGCCCCAGGGAGAGCAAGCGTCTGCGCGAGGGCGACATGGGCCAGTGCCAGATCGCGTTCGCCCGCTTCGCGGCCAACGCGAACAAGCTCCGTCTGGCGGAGAGCTTCGAGAAGAGGGTCCGCTTCCCGCACAGCACCCTCCAGGCCTACTTCGGCTTCCGCATGCTGAGTCACCTCGGCGAGCGCGAGGCCGGCGAGTTGATCGAGCTGGCGCTGCGGCCGCCGGGCCCCAGCCGCGAGCTGCTCATCGCCCTGGTGCTGCTCGCCCGTCGCCGGGCGGCGGAGCACTCGGCCAAGGGCGGCAGTGTCGGGGCCGAACTGCGCAAGTACCGGGACGAGCTGTGGCGGCAGGCTCCGGTGTACGGGCGTCCCATGGCCGACCGGCTCTTCACGGCGGCGAACCGCCGCACGGACGATCCCAAGGCCCTCGACCTGTACGCGGCGGCCCTGGAGGTCGACAGCGCCGAGGCCAGACCGCGCCTGCTGAGCGACATCGTCAAGAAGGTGTACGACCGCTGGCCCGACATCAAGGGTGACCGGCGCACCGTCGAGGACGCCAAGCGCAGGCTGGCCAGGCAGCTCGGCACCGCACTGCGCGCGGCCTCCGCGAAGACCGACACCATGCTCCTCTACTACTACCTCTTCCAGATCGGCAAGGCGGATCCCTCGTATGCCGTGCGCCTGGCCGTCAGCCAGGAGTTGGGCAGCGGCGGAAACCCGGCGTTCGCGGTCATCAGGGAGAAGTACAGCCAGAGCGTCGACCCCATCAGGGAGTACGACGAGACGGTCAGCGGCCTGAGGGACCGCAAGAGGAAGCAGGACCGCGACTGGAACGGGTGGATGCGGGACGCGATGACGGCCCGCACGTCCTCGTGGGACAGGTCGGCCGCGGAGGTCGACCACCTGCAGCAGCGCAGGAAGGAGACCAAGCAGCGGTACCGGAAGGACCGCATCGAGTTGTCCAGAGAGTTCGTGATGCGGGCCTGGACGATTCCCATGTACGTGGGCTCCGTCGACGACGCCCACCGTGACGAGGCCCGCGAACGTCTCACCAAGTGGATGCGCCATCTCGATCCGGAGTACACCCATGGCGCCCCCGACCTGCCGCTCGCCCTGGAGGCCGCGCTGGCCCAGGGTTTCAAGTTCGCGGCCAATCGGCGCAAACGCCACCCGTATTCGTATCCGGGCAGCCGGGTCGACCTGATCCGGCAGGCGGAGACGGTGCTGCAGCGGTCCCGGTGCTGGTACACGCAGCTGACGCTGCTTCAGGCGCTGTGCCTGTGGGAGCTTCCGGACAGTGCCGGCCACCACGAACGGGAGGCGGACGGCGCGGCGTGGCGGGAGAACGGCTCCGGCGGACGGCACGGGCCGTCCCGCGCGATCGCCGGCACCAGCGCGGTGCAGGCGGTGCAGCGGTGGCTCTCGATGGCGGGCACGGTGAACGGCCCGCCGGGCCCGCCCGGCACCAACGGCGACGCGCCTCGGCGGACGCTCCATCCGTTCGTCGCCGAGGCCGCCGACCTGGTGGCCATGGCGCTGGAGACCGGACAGCCCGAGCGCTTCCTGTGGATCGACGAGAAGACCGTCACCGACAAAGTGGGCTCGCGCATCGAACAGAACGGGGGCTACCGCAGGCACAACCTGTGGATACCGCCGTCGGCCGGGTGGAGCACCCTCGACGGACGCGCCCAGCGCCTCGTCGCCGACGTGCTGCTCATGCTGAACCTGGTGGAGCGGGACGGGTACCCGGACGAGGTCGAGGAGCGCCTGGCCCGCGCCGAGCGCTCGGGGACGCCGCTCCCGCCGTGCATCCGCGTGAGCCGTGAGCCGCTCCGGCCCGGTCTGCGGCCGGGCACCGCCGCGCCGCCCGCACCGGGCACCACCTGTCTGCCCGACTGCAAGTTCCAGCTGTGCCCGTACCCGCCCCGGGGCACAGTGCCCCGGGGCGAGGTCCGTGAGCCCTTCTGCCGGCAGCAGCAGGTGCTGCTGCCGGGACCCGTACGGCGGTGCTTTCCCCGGCTCGTGCACCGAAAGACGCCGCCCTGGGTGAGCATGCGCGTCCGCGAACTGGACCGTTTCTGGGACGCGATGTCGGGGCGCACGCGCGACTAGGGAGCCGCGTGTGCGCCCGGCCGGGTCTCGTCAGTGCGCGGATCCCGCGACGGCCGGAGGCAGTTCGACCTCCACGCCCGGGTCGCCCGCGTCCGCCGTGTAGTCCTCGGGGCTGGTCTGGTCGATGCCCTCGGGGGCCTTCAGGGCCCTCAGGACGAAGGTCAGGACCACCGTGACCGACACGTTCAGCACGAACGCCGTCAGGCCGATGTAGCCGATCTCGCCGATGCCGGGGATCTCCTTCGAGGAGCCGCCGAAGTGCGCCTGGGTGGGGGAGGCCACCCCGTATGCCGCGGCCGTGCCGTAGACCATGCCGACCGCCCAGCCCGCCAGCAGGGCCCAGCGGTGGAACCAGCGGGTGAACAGACCGCCCACCAGGGACGGGAAGGTCTGCAGGATCCAGATGCCGCCGAGGAGCTGGAAGTTGATGGCGACCGTCTTGTCCATGGTGAGGACGAAGACCAGCGCGCCGACCTTCACCAGCAGGGAGACCAGCTTGGAGACCTGGGCCTCCTGCTTCGGCGTGGCGTCGGGCTTGATGAAGTCCCGGTAGATGTTGCGGGTGAAGAGGTTCGCGGCCGCGATGGACATGATGGCCGCGGGGACCAGGGCGCCGATGCCGATCGCGGCGAAGGCGACCCCGGCGAACCAGTCCGGGAACATGTTCTCGAACAGCTGGGGGATCGCCAGCTGTCCGTTGGTGACCTTGACGCCGGCCGCGATGGCCATGAAGCCCAGCAGGGCGAGCAGGCCCAGCATCAGCGAGTACAGCGGCAGGATCGTGGTGTTGCGGCGGATCACGTCACGGCTCTTCGAGGAGAGCGTCGCGGTGATCGAGTGCGGGTACATGAACAGGGCCAGCGCGGAGCCCAGCGCGAGCGTGGCGTACGTCCACTGGCCGGCCGGGGCCGGGACGAGGCCGCCCGCTCCCGCCGCCGTGAACTTGTCGCCGGCCTTGGCGAAGATGTCGTCGAAGCCGCCCAGCTTGATCGGGATGTAGATGATCGCCACCGCGATGACGATGTAGATCAGCGCGTCCTTCACGAACGCGATCAGGGCGGGGGCGCGCAGGCCGGAGGAGTACGTGTAGGCCGCGAGCACGCCGAAGGCGATGAGGAGCGGGAGGTCCTTCAGGAACCAGTTGGTGCCGTCGCTGCCGCCGATGCCCATCACGTCGAGCACCGCCTGGATGCCCACGAGCTGCAGCGCGATGTATGGCATCGTTGCCAGGATGCCGGTCAGGGCGACGGCGAGGGACAGGCCCCGCGAGCCGAAGCGGCCGCGCACGAAGTCCGAGGTCGTCACGTAGCCGTGCTTGTGGGAGACCGACCACAGGCGGGGCAGGAACGTGAAGATCAGCGGGTAGACCAGGATCGTGTACGGCACGGCGAAGAAGCCGGCCGCGCCCGCCGCATAGATCGCCGCCGGTACGGCGACGAAGGTGTAGGCCGTGTACAGGTCGCCGCCGAGCAGGAACCAGGTGATCCAGGTTCCGAACGACCGGCCGCCGAGGCCCCATTCGTCGAGCGAGTGCTCGTTCTCGGCCTTGCGCCAGCGGGCGGCCAGGAAGCCGATGACCGTGACGGCCAGGAAGAAGAAGATGAAGACGCCGAGCGCGACGCCGTTCACGCCGTCCTTCACTCCGACGCACCCCCGTCCACGCTCGTGGCGGCCTTGCGGGCACGCCGGTCACGCTCCCACAGCTGGTACGCGGTCATGGTGAGCGCGGTCGAGAGCAGCACCCACAGCATCTGGTACCAGTAGAAGAACGGGATCCCGATGAACACCGGGTCCGTCTTGGCGTACGAGCCCACCCACAGCATCGCCACGAAGGGCGCTATCAGGCAGAGGGCGATGGCAACGCGCACAGGCGTCACCACCGCCGCTTTGGTCACTTCGGACGCATCTGACATCTCGCGGCTCCGTCCCCTCACTGACCGCACGGCGATCACCGTTGTTCACCTGTGTAATGCGCAGGCAATCATGGCGAACGCGTGAGGTCAGTGGAAGACCTCATCCGCATATCGGTATGTCGATTTGGTGCAGAAGGGTGATGAGCCGTCAGGAGGGGCGGGGTGGGAACGGCCTCAGTCCTGGGGCCGCTTGAGCCGTGCGACGAACTTGTAGCGGTCGCCGCGGTACACGGAGCGGACCCATTCCACCGGCTGGCCCTCGCGGTCCAGGGAGTGGCGGGAGAGCATCAGCATCGGCAGGCCCACGTCGGTGCCGAGCAGGCCGGCCTCGCGCGGGGTCGCGAGGGAGGTCTCGATGGTCTCCTCGGCCTCGGCGAGATGGACGTCGTACACCTCGGCGAGGGCGGTGTAGAGGGACGTGTACTTGACGAGGGAGCGGCGCAGGGCCGGGAAGCGCTTCGCGCTCAGGTGCGTGGTCTCGATCGCCATCGGCTCGCCGTTGGCCATGCGCAGCCGCTCGATCCGGAGCACCCGCCCGCCTGCCGTTATGTCGAGCAGGCCGGCCAGCCGGTCGTCGGCGGTGATGTAGCCGATGTCCAGCAGCTGCGAGGTCGGCTCCAGGCCCTGGGCGCGCATGTCCTCCGTGTACGAGGTGAGCTGCAGCGCCTGGGAGACCTTGGGCTTGGCGACGAAGGTGCCCTTGCCCTGGATGCGTTCCAGGCGGCCCTCGACGACCAGCTCCTGGAGGGCCTGGCGGACGGTGGTGCGGGAGGTGTCGAACTCGGCGGCCAGGGTGCGCTCGGGCGGGACCGGGGTGCCGGGGGCCTGTGTCTCGGTCATTTCGAGCAGGTGCTTCTTCAGGCGGTAGTACTTGGGCACGCGCGCCGTACGGACGGCTGTCCCGCTCTCGTTCTCCGCACTGCTGACGTCGGTGCTCATGCTCCGCCTTCCCGGCTACTGGTCCTGCTCGCCACGTGGCACGGCAGCGTACCGGGATTTGCCCTGCACGCTGCGTGATCCCTTCTGTATACCGTCGCGGGCCCTTCTGGTCTAGTCCATCGCTGAAGTGGTCTACCGGAATTGTCTCGTCCGGGCCTCGGGTTTTCGAGGGGTTCTTACTTAAAGGTTCCTGCATATGTAGGTCGCATAACGGCTGGTCGGAGCCTATTCGGCCACCCTTGACAGGCCCGGTGGTCTGGGCCAAGCTTCCGGCACTGGTCTACACCATTGGTCCAGGTCCCGGCCCAACGCTCGTGCGGGGAGGCAGGGGGGTTTGTGGCATCCCTGAGGAGGGTGGCGTGAAGCGCAAGCTGATAGCCGCGATTGGTATCGCGGGCATGGTCTTCTCGGTCGCGGCGTGTGGCAGTGACAACAAGGACGACAACAAGTCCCAGGGCTCGGACGCCAAGGCGCTGACCGTCTGGCTCACGGTGGACGCGCAGAACAACTGGCCCGACCTGGTGAAGGCCGCCGACGCCGCCGTGGAGAAGAAGCACCCCGGCATCAAGATCAAGCACGAGTACTACGGCTGGCCGGACAAGAACACCAAGCTGGACGCCGTCCTCGCCACGGACAAGGCCCCCGACGTGGTCGAGATGGGCAACACCGAGATGCTCGGCTACATGGTCAAGGGCGCCTTCGCCCCCGTGGACGCCTCCCAGTTCACCAACTCCGGCCAGTGGCTCGACGGCCTCAAGGCCTCGGTGACCTACAGCGGCAAGACCTACGGCGTGCCGTACTACGCCGGTGGCCGCGTCGCCAACTGGCGCAAGGACATCGCCGCCTCGGCCGGCATCAAGACCACGCCGAAGACCTACACCGAGCTGACCGCCGACCTGGACAAGATCCAGAAGAAGGAAGGCAGCAAGTTCAGCGCCTGGTACCAGCCCACCCGCGACTGGTACGCGGCCATGTCCTTCGTCTACGACGCCGGCGGCTCCATCGCGGTCGAGAACGGCGGCAAGTGGCAGGGCAATCTCGAGTCGGCCGAGTCCATCAAGGGCCTCACCGAGTTCAAGAGCGTCATCGACAAGTACATGCACGGTGACAAGACCAAGGACGAGTCCGACCGCTACATCGTGTACGGCCAGGGCAAGTCGGCCATGATCTTCGGTGCCGCCTGGGAGGGCGCGACCGCGGCCGACCCGAAGAACGACAAGACCGGCGGCAAGCTGAAGGACAACCTGGTCAACTTCGTGATGCCCGGCCCGTCCGGCAAGAACATGCCGGTCTTCCTGGGCGGCTCCGACCTCGCCATCCCGGTGAAGTCCAAGGCGCAGGCCGTCGCCGCCGAGTGGATCAACGCGTTCACCGGCCCGTCCGGCCAGAAGGGCCTGATGGCCAAGGGCAACCTGCCGAACAACAAGACCGACCTCGCCACGCTGAAGAGCGACCCGGCGACCGCGGTGCCGGCCGAGGCGGCCGAGTCCAACTGGTTCGTGCCGATGGCGCCGGGCTGGGGCCAGGTCGAGAAGGCCCAGGTGCTGCAGACGATGCTGCAGAACATCGGCACCGGCAAGGAGAGCGTCGAGGCGGCGGCCAAGGAGGCCGACGCGGCGATCGACAAGGTCATCAACACCCCGTAACGGTCTGCGGCCGGGCCTGACCGACGGGGGGTCAGGTCCGGCCGGGGGGTTTCAGAAGAAAGTGCCGCGTTGGGTTGTGGGGCTGCTGCGGGTGCGTTGTGGCTGGTCGCGCAGTTCCCCGCGCCCCCTTGGGGGCGCGGCACCTGACGTTTCTTGATCTGTTTAGGAGCGCACGATGAGTGCCGTTGATACGACCACACCCGCCAAGGTGCCGGCACCTCCACCGGACTCCCCGCAAAGACCACGCGCGAACCGGCGCTCGGGCGGCCCCGCCGTCCCCTGGCTGCTGCTCGCCCCCTGCCTGCTGATCCTGGCGCTCGTCCTCGGCTATCCGCTCTACCGGCTGGTCACCCTCTCCTTCCAGCAGTTCGGGCAGACCCAGCTGTGGGGGTTCAAGCCGGCCGAGTGGGTCGGGTTCGGGAACTTCTCCAAGGTCCTGGGCGACAGCGAGTTCTGGCAGGTCGTGCTGCGCACGATCTTCTTCGCGGCCGGCTGCGTCGTCTTCACCATGGTCGTCGGCATGCTCGTCGCCCTGCTGCTGCAGCGCGTCTCCGGCTGGGTGAAGACCCTGGTCAACATCGCGCTGGTGGCCAGCTGGGGCATGCCGGTCATCGTCGCCACCACGGTCTTCAAGTGGCTCTTCGACTCCGACTACGGCATCCTCAACGCCCTGCTCAGCAAGCTCCCCGGGGTCGACATGGTCGGCCACAACTGGTTCGCCAGCGGACCCGAGGGACTCGCGGTGATCATGCTCCTGGTGGTCTGGGGAGCGGTCCCCTTCGTGGTCATCACGCTCAGCGCCGGACTCACCCAGGTCCCCAAGGAACTGGAGGAGGCCGCCCGGCTCGACGGCGCCGGCCCCTGGGGCGTCTTCCGCTACGTCACGCTGCCCATCCTCAAGCCGGTCATCGTGATGCTCACGACGCTCTCGGTCATCTGGGACATGGGCGTCTTCCCGCAGGTCTTCGTGATGCGCGGTGGCCACCCCGAGGCCGAGTTCCAGCTGCTGACCACCTGGTCCTACGACCGCGCCTTCGTGGTCAACGACTACGGGCAGGGCTCCGCGATCGCCCTGCTCACCGTGCTCCTCCTGCTCGGCGTCGTCGCCGTGTACATGCGCCAGATGCTGAAGATCGGAGAGGTCGAATGAGCACCGTCGCCACCCCCGGCCGCAGGAAGGCCAAGGCCGGCTGGAACCTCCTCGGCCTCCTCGTCTTCCTCATCTCGGGCTTCCCCGTCTACTGGATGCTGAACACGGCGTTCAAGCCGGCGAAGGACGCCATCGACCCGGACCCGAGCCTGCTGCCCACCGGCGTCACCCTGTCCAACTTCAGCCGCGCGCTGGACATCGCCGACTTCTGGGGCCCGGTCGGCCGCAGTCTGATCGTGTCCCTCTCCGTCGTGGTGATCGGCATGGCCGTCGGCCTGCTGGCCGCCCTCGCCATCTCCCGGTTCGCCTTCCGCGGCCGGAAGATCGTGATCGTCGGCATCCTCGCCGTCCAGATGATCCCGCTGGTCGCCATGATCATCCCGGTCTTCCTGCTCCTCAACGACCTGGACCAGTACGACAAGCTCAGCGGCCTGATCATCACCTACCTGACCTTCATCCTGCCGTTCACGGTGTGGACCCTGCGCGGCTTCATCGTCAACATCCCGAAGGAGCTGGAGGAGGCCGCCATGGTCGACGGCTGCTCCCGCACCGGCGCCTTCGTCCGGGTGGTCTTCCCGCTGCTCGCCCCCGGCCTCGTCGCCACCTCGGTCTACGGCTTCATCCAGGCCTGGAACGAGTACCTCTACGCCCTGATGCTGCTCAGCCAGGACCACCAGACGGCGACCGTCTGGCTGGCCAACTTCACCACGCAGCACGGCACCGAATACGCCCCGATGATGGCCGGCGCCACCATGCTCGCCGTGCCGATCGTCGTCCTGTTCCTCCTCGTCCAGCGCAAGATGGCCGCGGGCCTCACCGCGGGCGCCGTGAAGGGATAACCCCATCCGATGACGACATTCGCCAGCGGTACGGCTGCGTTCAATTCAAAAGACAGAGTCACGCGCGACGCGCTGACCGTCCTCCAGCCGGGCTTCACCGGCACCACCGCCCCCGACTGGGTACTGCGCCGGCTCGGCGAGGGCCTCGCCTCGGTGGGCGTGTTCGGCCGCAACATCATCTCGGCCGAGCAGCTCTCCGCTCTCACCGCGCAGTTGCGCGCCGAGCGGGACGACGTCCTGGTGGCGATCGACGAGGAGGGCGGTGACGTCACCCGTCTCGAGGTGCGCACCGGTTCCTCCTTCCCCGGCAACCACGCCCTCGGTGCCGTCGACGACCCGGAGCTGACCCGGCAGGTCGCCCTGGAACTGGGCCGCCGCCTCGCCGCCTGCGGGGTCAACTTCAGCTGGGCCCCGGTCGCCGACGTGAACTCCAACTCCGCCAACCCGGTCATCGGCGTCCGCTCCTTCGGCGCCGACCAGGACCTGGTCGCCCGTCACACGGCGGCCTACGTCAGCGGCCTCCAGGCGGCCGGGGTGGCGGCCTGCACCAAGCACTTCCCGGGCCACGGCGACACCGCCGTCGACTCCCACCTCGCCGTGCCCCGCATCGACGCGACCACCGACGTCCTGCGCGCCCGCGAGCTGGTCCCCTTCCGCGCCGCCATCGCCGCCGGTACCCGCGCCGTGATGAGCGCCCACATCCTGGTCCCCGCCCTGGACCCGGCCCGGCCCGGGACCCTGTCCCACCGCGTCCTCACCGAACTGCTCCGCGGCGAACTCGGCTACGACGGCCTGATCGTCACCGACGGCATCGAGATGCAGGCCATCGCCGGGACCTACGGCATCGAACACGGCACCGTCCTGGCGCTCGCCGCCGGAGCCGACGCGATCTGCGTGGGCGGCGGCCTCTCGGACGACGAGACGGTACGACGGCTGCGCGACGCCCTGGTCGCGGCGGTCCGCTCCGGCGAACTCCCCGAGGAGCGACTGGCGGACGCGGCGCAACGGGTGCGGGCGATGGCGACCTGGACGGCCACGGCGGAAGTGGCCCAGCCGGACCCCGCCCTCACGGACATCGGCCTCGTCGCCGCCCGCCGCGCGCTTCATGTGACGCGCGTCGACCCCTACACACCCCCGGCCGAGCCCCTGTTCGTCGCCTCCCTCACCCCCGAGACCAACATCGCGGTGGGCACGGAGACCCCGTGGGGTGTCTCCGCCGAACTGACCCGCCTCGTGCCCGGCACCGAGACCGGCAGCTTCGCGGGCGAGGACGCGGGACACGCGGCGATCGTGGCGGCGGGGGAGCGCCGTATCGTCGCTGTGGTGCGGGACGAACACCGGTACCCCTGGATGGCCGGCGCCCTGGACACCCTGCTCAAGGCCCGCCCCGACACGATCGTGGTGGAGATGGGCCTGCCCCAGGCCGCGCCCCGGGGCGCCCTGTACATCGCCACGCACGGCGCGGCGAGGGTGTGCGGTGTGGCGGCGGCCGAGGTCATCGCGGGCGTGAGTGCGTAGCGGATCCCGGCGGGGTGTGGTCACCGGCCGGGTGACCACACCCCGAACCACTGCTCGGCGCCGTACGCCTCGAATCGTTCCTGCTCGGTGAAGCCGAGCTTCGCCGCGAGGCGCATCGAGCGGACGTTGGCGGTCTGGGTGTAGAGCACCACCGGCTCACCGGGAAGCACGCCGGAGAACCAGTCGAGGGCGGCCGCGCACGCCTCGAAGGCGTACCCGTGCCCCCACGCCTCCGGCAGGAACAGGTAGCCGAGCTCGGTCTCGCCGGCGGCCAGGCGGTCGGCCGGACGCTCGGGGTCCTGCGGGTCGAGCTGGACCGTGCCGATCGTCGCTCCGTCGAGCTCGACCGCGAAGAAGCCGGGGCGCCGCCCGGGCACCTCGGGCACCAGGCGTTCGAGATCGGCACGCGGCCGGGGGCCACCGAGGTAGGTGCCCACCTCCGGCGAGGCGTCCAGCTCGATGACCGCCGCACGGTCCCGCGCCTCGGACTCACGGAGCACGAGCCGCTCGGTCCTGATCGGGTCAGGCGGCCAAACATCGGATCCCAACACAGTCATGCCGGGCAACCTATCCCACGCCCCCGCGCTCCCGCGCCCGGAAGGGGCGCGGGGCTGTGTCGATGTGCGGCTCCGCCGCGTGGGCGCGAGCAACCCCCACCCGCGATCAGTCCGAATCGAACCGAACCCGGCAGACGAATCCGCTAAATCCCCTGCCAATCCGGCTTGTTGGAGAACGTGTACCGGAAATAGTCCGCGAACTTCAGCTTCGACGCGGCGGCCTCGTCCACGACCACCGTGGCATGCGGATGCAGCTGCAGCGCCGACGCCGGGCACACCGCGGCGACCGGCCCCTCCACCGTCGCCGCGACCGCGTCGGCCTTCCCCTCACCCGTGGCCAGCAGCACCAGGTGCCGCGCCTCCAGGATCGTCCCGATCCCCTGGGTGATGACGTGGTGCGGCACCTGCGCGATGTCCCCGTCGAAGAACCGCGCGTTGTCGACGCGGGTCTGCTCGGTCAGCGTCTTGATCCGGGTCCGCGAGGCCAGCGAGGAGCACGGCTCGTTGAAGCCGATGTGCCCGTCCGTCCCGATCCCGAGCAGCTGCAGGTCCACGCCGCCCGCCCGCGTCAGCTCCGCGTCGTAGGCCTTGCAGGCGGCCTGTACGTCCTTGGCCGCGCCGTCGGGGCCGAGGAACGCGCCCATCCCGATCCCGAGCGGCTCCAGCACCTCGCGCCGCAGCACCGACCGGTACGACTCCGGATGCTCGGCCGGCAGCCCCACGTACTCGTCGAGCTGGGCTATGCGAGCCCGCGAGGTGTCCACGGCACCGGCCCGTACCTTGGCGGTGAGCGCCTGGTAGATGGGCAGCGGGGTCGAGCCCGTGGCCACCCCGAGCAGCGCGTCCGGCTTGTGCCGGAGCAGCTGGGCCATGGCCTCGGCGATCAGCTCGCCACCCGCGGCGGCGTCCGGAACGATCACAACTTCCACGCTGGGCCTGCCGTTCTGAAGAGGGCTGGAGGGTCAGGAACGTCTATGTGGTTTAGACCAATCTGATGGGACCAATCTAACAGAACCGGACCCTGTCCCTGCGGGTCGGGCGCAGGGAAAGGGGACAAGTGTGAGGTTACGTGAATACGTCAGATGGGGTGAATTAAGGAAAATTTCCGCGGCCCGCCGCGGCCCCCTCCCCTGGTCGGGGAAAATTGCCCCGGCCATCCGCCCCCACGGCCCATCCCGGCGGGCTAGGCTGCGATCGCATCAACTGTGAACAGTCTCCAACGCATGGACACACACCGTGGTCTAGTCCACAATTGCGTACGAGGGCTGAACGAGTACGGCATCAGCCGTACGGCACAGTCACACTCTTCCGTCTTCCCCGCACAGGAAGGCGGACCGAGGAACCGGAGCTCTCTGCCCTGACTGCCCCGGATCCTCACCTTCGGCCGATCGGGACCGCACACCCCGTGGCCGTTGCTGCTCCGGGCTGCGGTGCCGGGAGGGTTGAGGGTCCCTCCCAGGCGCCGCGGCCCGCGGGTGTTTCCGGGCCCTCCGTGCTCCCCTGAGCCGCTGTTTTTCGGCCATCCACATACCGCCAGGTACGCTCACAGACGTGCCCTCCATGAACGAACTGGTCCGCCAGCACACCGCCCTCGACGACTCCGACCTCGAGTGGCTCCATCTGCTGGTCTCGGAGTGGCAGCTGCTCTCCGACCTCTCCTTCGCCGACCTGGTCCTGTGGGTCCCCACCCGGGACGGCACCCGGTACGTCTCGGTGGCGCAGATGCGCCCCAACACCGGGCCCACCTCCTACCAGGACGACATGGTCGGCCACCTGGTCCCGCGCGGCCGCCGGCCCATGCTGGACATCGCTCACGACGAGGGCCGGATCGTCCGCGAGGGTGACCCCGAATGGCGCGAAGAGGTCCCCGTACGGGTCGAGTCCATCCCCGTGCGACGCGAGGGCCGGGTCCTCGGCGTCATCGCCCGCAACACCAACCTGCTGACCGTGCGCACCCCGAGCCGCCTTGAGCTCACCTACCTCCAGAGCGCTTCCGACCTGGCGCAGATGATCGCTGCCGGATCGTTTCCCTTCCCGAACCAGCAGGTCGACATGGACGCCTCGCCGCGCGTCGGCGACGGCCTGATCCGGGTGGACGGCGACGGCATCGTCCAGTACGCCTCCCCGAACGCCCTCTCCGCCTACCACCGCCTCGGCCTCGCCGCCGACCTGCTCGGCCACCACCTGGGCCAGACCACCGCCGAACTCGCCCCGACCAAGGGGCCGGTGGACGAGGCGCTCACCAAGCTCGCCAGCGGCTGGGCGCCGCGCGAGTTCGAGATCGAGTCCGACGACGGCGTCATCCAGTTCCGGGCCATCCCGCTCAAGCCCAAGGGCACCCGCATCGGTGCCCTGGTACTGCTCCGGGACGTCACCGAACTGCGCCGCCGCGAGCGGGAGTTGATCACCAAGGACGCGACCATCCGGGAGATCCACCACCGGGTGAAGAACAACCTCCAGACGGTCGCCGCGCTGCTGCGCCTCCAGGCCCGGCGCATCGAGTCGGACCGCGGCCGGGAGGCCCTGGAGGAGGCCGTACGGCGGGTCGGCTCCATCGCCATCGTGCATGAGACGCTGTCTCAGAACCTGGACGAGCGGGTGGAGTTCGACGAGATCGCGGACCGGGTGCTCGCGATGGTCGCCGAGATCTCGCCGGGGAAGGTCACCGGCCGGCGCACCGGCCGCTTCGGGATACTCGACGCCGAGGTCGCCACCCCGCTGTCGATGGTTCTCACCGAGATCCTGCAGAACGCCCTCGAACACGGCTTCCGCGAGGGCGACACCGGCACGGTCGAGGTCACGGCGGTCCGCGGCGGCACCACCAAGGAGGCCCGGCTCCTCGTCACCGTCCAGGACGACGGCGTCGGCCTGCCCGAGGGCTTCGACCCGCACCGCTCCGGCAACCTCGGTCTGCAGATCGTACGGACGCTGGTGGAGGGCGAGTTGGGCGGCACGTTCGACATGGTGCCGGCGCCGGAGCGGGGGACCCGGGTGATTCTCGACGTGCCGGTGCGGCCGCAGAAGTAGCGCGTCCCGGGAGGGAGTTGTGCCCGGCGAAGGGTGTTGCGCACAGCAAAGAGCCCCGGACCTGGTGGGTCCGGGGCTGCTCGCTCGTTGCTGCTCTTACTGCTAAGCGCATCGGGGGTACTGCGCGCTGCGGCTCGGGGGCGGGAGATGCGTACTCGCTGTACGCGCCGCCAAGCTCAGGCTGTCACCAGGGGTGGGACTGTCAGGCGGTGGCCTGACGGGCCCGGTTGCGGGCGGCACGGCGCTTCATCGCGCGACGCTCGTCCTCGCTGAGACCACCCCAGACGCCGGAGTCCTGGCCGGACTCGAGCGCCCACTGCAGACACTGATCCATAACGGGGCAGCGACGGCAGACGGCCTTGGCTTCCTCGATCTGCAGCAGCGCAGGACCGGTGTTGCCGATGGGGAAGAAGAGCTCGGGGTCTTCCTCGCGGCAAACGGCGTTGTGACGCCAGTCCATGGCTGCTACCTCTCCTTGGTATTACATGCACGTTGCTTGTGAATGTGAACGCTTTCACGAATCCCTCAACAAGTGAAGGGCCGACCGCCAGGTTCCCTGGCAGGGGTCCTGTGAGTTGAAGTGGGATTCCGGTGATCAGTGGAGGCCGGTCTTGCGGGCCGTCCCGATCGCCACGTAGAGCCTCGCAAACCTCAGCGACGGATACAACCCCTTCCGGAAAGTTTTTTTTGATTCCTCGGTGTCGACTGGGTCACAGCCGTACTTCCATGGGGTGGATCCTGGCCTAAACGTTCGAGTGAAAGGACTTTAGCCCGTTCCGCTCACACAATCACACGCAGTGCACTGCGTACGCCTGTGAACGTCACGCTCGTACGCAGTCCTAGGTGGTCGCCGTCCATCTGAAGGGGGAGGGGGACCTTCGAATGCAAGGTGAACTGGTCCAGGTCGTGCAGCGACACCGCATGCTTGCCGTGGGGTCCGCGCTCGGGGGACGAAGTGAGCAACTGCGTGCCATAACGGGCAGCCGCGGCGGTCGACAGACGGCTGAGACCGAGTACGTCGATGCCCTTATCGAACGAGGCCTTAGGTGACGTGTACATCGGGCGATTGCCGAGATACGTCCAGGGCGAGGTGTTGCAGACTATCGCCACGACAAGATCCGTGATCGGGTCGGCGCCGGCCCGCTCCAGGGTGATCGTTCCGTGCCGGCGGTGCTGCTCGCCGAGGAATTGCCGGACCACCTGACGGACGTACAGCGCGTGCGTCGACTTCTTACCGAGCTCGCGCTGCTGCTCGACCCGGCCGACCACGCCCGCGTCGAAGCCGAGTCCCGCGTTGAAGGTGAACCAGCGGGCCGGGACCGCCTCGTCCTCGGTGCCGGGCGTGCCGGCGGTCAGACCCAGGCCGACCAGGCGCTCGCGTTTCTCGCGCAGCGCGTCCAGCAGGGCGCCGGTGGCCTCGACCGGGTCGTTGGGCAGGCCGAGGGCGCGGGCGAAGACGTTGGTCGAGCCGCCGGGGACCACGGCGAGGCCGGGCAGCCGGTCCGGGTCGGGGCCGTTGTGGAGGAGGCCGTTGACCACCTCGTTGACCGTGCCGTCGCCGCCGAGCGCCACGACGAGGTCGATGTCGTCGCTCTCCGCCGCGAGCCGGGCCAGGTCGCGGGCGTGGCCGCGGTACTCGGTGGTGACCGCCTCCAGCTTCACTTCGCTCGCGAGCGCGTGGATGAGGACGTCGCGCCTACGTGCGCTTGTGGTGGTTGCCGCCGGATTGACCACGAGAAGTGCACGCATGGATTGCAGCGTACCTACTGGGAAGTACCGGGCCCAGACCGAGTTAGGGATCCGGTAAGAGATAGGGGCGTGAGCCTGAACACTTACGGGTGTCAGCCGAGGGCTACCCTGCTGGGGTGAGTGAAGCACCTGCGGCTGAGAAGACCGACGGAATCGAGGCGCCCCGTCCGCCGCGGCTGACGTACGCCGCCGCGCTGGTCGGGCTGGAAGGGCTCGCCCTGTTGGTCGGCGGGGTGTGGCTGGCCGTGCTCGGGGTCACCGGGGATCCGGACGACCGTGGGCAGGCGATCACCGGGGGCGTCACCGTGGTCGTGCTTGCGCTGTTGCCGCTGATCGCTGCGCGGGGGCTGCTGCGGCGGAGGAGCTGGAGCCGGGGGCCGGCGGTGATCACCCAGATCATGGCGTTGCCGGTGGCGTACAACCTGTTGCAGGCCGACAGTGTGGCGATTCCGGTGGGGATCGCGCTGGCGGTGGTGGCGGTGGCCGCGCTGGTGCTGCTGGTCAACTCTGCTACCACCCAGGCCCTGGGAATCAAGGGGCCTGGGCGCAGTAGCTGATCTGCGGCTGGATGGGGGCTGAGCGCGCCCACGCGGCGGAGCCGCATATTCATACAGCCCCGCGCCCCTTTGCGGCGCTTTACTCCTCCACCAGCAACTTCTCCCGGAGCTGAGCCAGCGTCCGGGCCAGCAGCCGTGAGACGTGCATCTGGGAGATGCCGACCTCCTGGGCGATCTGGGACTGGGTCATGTTGCCGAAGAAGCGGAGGAGAAGGATTCGCTTCTCTCGGGGCGGGAGGTCCTCCAGCAGGGGCTTGAGGGACTCGCGGTACTCGACGCCCTCCAGGGCCTCGTCCTCCGCGCCGAGGGTGTCGGCGACCGCCGGGGACTCGTCGTCGGTGTCGGGGACGTCCAGGGACAGCGTGGAGTAGGCGTTGGCCGACTCCAGGCCCTCCAGGACCTCCTCCTCCGAGATCGCGAGCTTCTCTGCCAGCTCGTGGACCGTGGGGGAGCGGCCGTGCTGCTGGGACAGCTCCGCCGTGGCGGTGGTGAGCGCGAGGCGCAGCTCCTGGAGGCGGCGCGGGACGCGGACCGCCCAGCCCTTGTCGCGGAAGTGGCGCTTGATCTCGCCCACCACGGTGGGAGTGGCGTACGTCGAGAACTCCACGCCCCGGTCCGGGTCGAACCGGTCCACCGACTTGATCAGGCCGATGGTGGCGACCTGGGTCAGGTCGTCCAGCGGCTCGCCGCGGTTGCGGAACCGGCGCGCGAGGTGCTCCACGAGCGGCAGATGCATGCGGACCAGCCGGTTGCGCAGCTCCGCGTACTCGGCGCTGCCCTCCTTCAGGCCGCGCAGCTCGACGAACAGGGCGCGCGCGCCGCTGCGGTCCTGAGGTTCGCTGCGGACCTGAGGTTCGTGCTGGGTCGCCTGCACCACCTCCGCGGCCAGCGCCTGGTCCTCGGCGTATCGCTCGTGCTCGCTCATCGTCCCGCCCGTCGCCCTTCCACGAGCCTTCGCCCCGGCTCGGTGCGGGGCCGCGACCCCGTTCCGACCGTCCGGGGGCGCGCTCTGCACGGCACCCTCCAGACCGGCCTGCGCGGAGGGGTCCTCCGGGTGCGGCCTGGCCTGTTCCGGGATGCCGTCGATGCCGTCAGCCATGCGGCGGGAGCCGGCCTCGGGGCCTTCGCCCCCGGCCGGCAGCTCCCGTGTGCCGCGCTCTTCGTCCCGCACCGGCCCGTCCCCGTTCCTCACGCCGGCCCGGGTCCCGCGCCGCGCTGTTTGTAGAGGCTGATCGACACGGTCTTGTCCTCGTCGACGGCCGACGAGACCTTGCCCGCCAGGGCCGAGAGCACGGTCCAGGCGAAAGTGTCGCGCGAGGGGGCGTGGCCGTCCGTGGTCGGGGCGGAGACCGTGACCTCCAGCGAGTCGTCGACGAGGCGGAAGACACAGCTGAGCACCGAGCCGGGAACGGCCTGCTGGAGCAGGATCGCGCAGGCCTCGTCGACCGCGATGCGCAGATCCTCGATTTCGTCCAGGGTGAAGTCCAAGCGGGCGGCGAGACCGGCCGTGGCCGTGCGCAGCACCGACAGGTAGGCACCCGCAGCCGGCAGCCGGACTTCCACGAAGTCCTGGGTCGCGGGCTCGCCTGCGATCTGGGACACCCTCACCTCCATGGTGGTACAAGCTTTTCGGGGCCGAGGGTCGCCCCCCGGGGTAACGCACTACGTGGTTCAGCGGTGACGCTACCGCGCTCCGAACTTTTCTGTCCCCGGGACCCCAACCCCCTGGCGTCACTCACAGTAAACCTGTGGATACGCTCCGTGTCTAGAGGTCTGCCTTGCCCAATTGGGAAGAGCGCGCGCCGGGTTGACGTACCCCGGTGTCGAACCGTCGAACCGTCGGTGCTGTGGTCTTCAGCAGCCGTAGTGCAGTGTCACACGAGCACGTGGTCGACGAAGCACCAGCGCCAGTCCTCGCCGGGTTCGAACGTCCGCATTATGGGGTGGCCCGACGTCTCGTGGTGGCCTGTCGCATGTCTTCCCGGCGACGAGTCGCAGCAGGCGACATGGCCACAGGTCAGACAGAGCCGCAGCTGTACCGGGTGCCACCCCTTGGCGAGACACTCCGGGCACGTCTCGTTCAGCGGGTCGGGTTCCGGGTGCGGCAGCGCTTCGCGGTGCGTGCACTGTTTCATGATTGCCAGATTACGACGGGTGTGCGGGTGGCCGCGCGAAAAACGAGGGCGGGCGAGGATCATGGATGTGATGCCACTGCTGTTGCTGGTGGCGGGGAGCGCTGCGATCGCGGCCGCGGCCCGGCGCACTCCGGTGCCTGCGCCCCTGCTCCTGGTGGCCGTCGGGCTGGTGGTGTCGTACATCCCCGGCATCCCGGACTACACCCTCGATCCCGAGGTCGTCCTGCCGCTGCTGCTGCCCCCGCTCCTCTACACCTCGGCGTCCGACAGCTCCTATCTCGACCTGCGTGCCCAGCTGCGGCCGGTCGCGCTGCTCTCCGTCGGATACGTGCTCTTCGCGACCTTCGTGGTCGGCTGGGCGGTCTACCTGCTCGTCCCGGGCATGCCGCTGCCGGCCGCCCTGGTGCTGGGCGCGGTGGTGGCCCCGCCGGACGCGGTGGCGGCGACGGCGGTCGCGCGGCGGGTGGGTCTGCCGTCCCGGATCACGACGATCCTCCAGGGCGAGTCGCTGCTCAACGACGCCACCGCGATCACCGCCTACAAGGTCGCCCTCGCGGCGGCCGTCGGCGAGGGCGCCACCTGGGTCGGCGGTATCGAGGAGTTCCTGCTCGCGGCGGTGGGCGGGGTGGGCGTCGGCCTGATCCTGATGGCGCCGCTGCACTGGCTGCGCACCCACCTGAAGGAGCCGCTGCTCCAGAACACGCTGTCCCTGCTGATCCCCTTCGTCGCCTACGGCGTCGCCGAGCAGTTCCACGCCTCCGGCGTCCTCGCCGTCGTGGTCGTCGCCCTCTACCTCGGCCACCGAGCCTGGGAGGTCGACTTCGCCACCCGGCTCCAGGAGGAAGCGGTGTGGAAGATGGTCGCCTTCATCCTGGAGTCGGCCGTCTTCGCCCTGATCGGCCTCCAGCTGCCGATCGTCCTCAAGGGACTCGGGCAGTACGCGGGCGCGCAGGCCGCCTGGTACGCGGTGGCCGTCTTCCTGGTGGTGGTCGCGGCCCGCTTCGCCTGGGTCTACCCGGCGGCCTTCCTGCCCCGGATCCTCTCGTCGCGGATCCGCGACCGGGAGGCGAACCCCACCTGGAAGGGCGCGATGGTGACGGCGTGGGCGGGGATGCGCGGGGTGGTCTCCCTGGCCATCGCCTTCTCGATCCCGGTCACCGTGCACGGCGGCGGCGCCTTCCCGCACCGCAACCTGATCCTGTTCCTGACCTTCACCACCGTCATCGGCACGCTGGTCGTGCAGGGCCTGACCCTGCCCCCGCTGATCCGCCGGCTGGACTTCCCCGGCCGCGACCCGCAGGCCGAGACCCTCGCCGAGGCGAACGCCCAGGCCCAGGCCTCCCGCAGGGCCGAGGCCCGGCTCGACGAACTCCTCTCCGACGACCGCAACGAACTCCCGCCCCCGCTCGCCGACCGCCTCCGCACGGTCCTGGAGCGCCGCCGCAACGCCGTCTGGGAACGCCTCGGCCAGACCAACCCCGTCACCGGCGAGTCGGTCGACGACACCTACCGCCGCCTCTCCCGCGAGATGATCAGCGCCGAACGCACGGTCTTCGTCCGCCTCCGCGACCACCGCTACATCGACGACGAGATGCTGCGCACACTGCTGCGCCGGCTCGACCTGGAGGAGGCCGCCGCGTACCGCGAGGCCGGGTGAGTCGGCGTATTCACCCCCTGTCGCCGGTCCGGCGGGGGATCATTGGACCGACGCGGCCGGAACGTGGGGACAGGGTGGCCCGGGGGGATCGATGACCGACACCGACGCGCACGCGCAGCGGTTCTTCATCAGCTACGCGGGCGCCGACCGCGCATGGGCCGAGTGGATCGGGTGGCACCTGGAGCAGGCCGGGCACACCGTGATCCTGGACGTCTGGGACTGGCGCACCGGCGACGACTTCGTCCAGCGCATGGACGAGGCGCTGACCTCGGCGGACGCGGTGGTCGCGGTGCTGTCCCGGGCCTACTTCGCGGACGGCCGCCGGTCGCACGACGAGCGGACGGCCGCGCTGGCCCGGCGGGACCGGATGATCCCGCTCGCCGTCGAGCCGCTGACCGACGCGGACGTCGGCCCGCTGCTCGCGTCGAAGGTGCGGACCGACCTGCACGGCAGGGCGGAGCCCGCCGCCCTGGACGCCCTGCGGGAGGCGGTGAACGGGTCGGTACGGCCCAGCAGTTCACCGGCCTTCCCGCCGGACGGCGCCGCCCCGGCGGCACCGGACCAGGAGAAGCCCCAGCTGCCGGGGCGCACCGACCGACCCGGGGTGTGGAACGTACGCCGGCGCAATCCCGACTTCTCCGGCCGCGAGACGCTGATCGTCGCGCTGCGGGAGGGGCTGCTCGACGGCGGCCCGTCCGTGGTGCACGCGCTGCACGGGATGGGCGGCATCGGCAAGACGCAGATCGTGGTCGAGTACGCGCACCGCTTCGCCAGCCAGTACGACGTGGTGTGGTGGATCGACGCCGAGCAGTCCGACCAGCTGCCGGTCTACTACGCGGAGCTGGCCGAGCGGCTGGGCGTCGCCCGCGCCGAGGCGGGCGCCGAGCGCAACGCCCGGCTCCTCCTGGACGACCTCCGCGGCAGACCCCGGTGGCTGCTCGTCCTCGACAACGTGGAGCACCCGGACCGGATCGTGCGCTGGCTGCCCGAGGGCCCGGGGCACGTACTGATCACCTCGCGCAACCCCAACTGGCGTCACATCGCCCGCCGGACGGACCTCGACGTGTTCACCCGGGACGACTCCCTCGCCTACCTCACCACCCGGCTCCGGGGCATCACGGACGACCAGGCGGAGGCCCTCGCCAAGGACCTGGGCGACCTCCCGCTGGCCCTCGCCCAGGCGGCGGGCGTGATCGGCGGCGGGACCACGGTCGAGCGGTACCGACGGCTCCTGGACGAGAAGACGGTACGGGTGCTGGAGGCGGGTGACGCCCCGGACTACCCGGCCTCGCTCGCCGGCACCGTCGGGATCGCCGCGAGGCGCCTCGCCGACCACCACCCCGACGCGGCCGCACTGCTCCGGGTCGCCGCCTTCCTCGGGCCCGAGCCGATCCCCACCAGGTGGCTGGAGGAGGCGCGCCCCCGGATGACCACGATCCCCGGTGATCCGGACGACCTGATGGGACCCGGGCGGAGCCTCAGGCACCTGAGCGACTACGGTTTGGCCCGCACCGACTCCCACGCGTTCCAGGTGCACCGGCTGACCCAGGCGGTCCTGCGGGACCACGCCGACCCGGCGCGCGGCGAGGCCGTCCGGAGCGACGCGGCGGCCGTGCTGGCCGCCGCCGCGCCGGGCGACGCGCTGGACCCCGGCAACTGGGGCGCCTGGGCGAGCCTGACCGCCCACCTCACCACAGCCCACTTCGACGTCGCCGACCGGCCCGAACTGCGCCCCACGCTCATCGAGGCCGTCCATTTCCTGATCCGCAGCGGACAGCCCGGGCGGGCGGCCGCACTCGCCGCGGGGCTGCGCGAGAAGTGGGTGTCCAAGCTCGGGCCCGACGACCCCGAGGTCCTGTTCTGCGCCCAGTACCTGGGCCACGCGACCTCGGATCTCGGCGACTTCCGGGCCGCGCGGCCGCTCATCGAGGACACCTACACCCGGCGCCGGCGGCTGCGCGGGGACGACGACCCCGACACCCTCCAGTCGGCCAACGACCTCGGGGCGATCCTCTTCGCCCTCGGCGAGCGCGAGGAGGCGGAACGCATCAGCGAGGACGCCTTCGACCGCCGGCGCCGCGTCCTCGGCGAGGACCACCCCGACACGCTGCAGTCCGCCAGTCACCGGGGGACCGCGCTCACCCTGTCCGGCCGGTACGCCGAGGCCCGCCGCATCAACGAGGACACCGTGGCCCGGCTGCGCCGGGTGCGCGGGGTCGACCACCCGCACACCCTGCAGGTGGTGGGCGCCCTCGCCACCAACCTGCGCGTACTCGGCGAGTACGCCGAGTCCCGGCGGCTCCTGGAGGAGACGCTCGCCCACTGCCGCCGGATCCTCGGCGACGACCACCTGGACACGCTCAGGGCGATGCACGGCCTCGCCAGCACCCTGGTCCAGCTGGGCAGGTGCGGTGAGGCCCGGCACCTGCTCGACGAGGCGCACGCCCGCTGCCGGCGCAACCACGGCGACGACCACCCCGACACGCTGGAGATCGCGCTCGCGCTCGTGCTCGCTCTCTGCGGGCTGGGCGAGAGCGACGCATCCCGGCGGGTGGCCGCGGACACCTACGAGCGGCGCCGCGCGGTGCTGGGCGAGGACCACCCCGCCACCCTCGCCACGGCCGTCACCCTGGTCGGCATCCTGCGCGAGCGCGGCGAGCTCGCCGAGGCCCGCCGGCTGGACGAGGACACGTTCGATCGGTCCCGCCGCACGCTGGGCGGCGACCATCCCGACACCCTCGCCGCGGCCACCAGCCTCGCCATGACCCTGCACGCCCAGCGCGCCTATCCCGCGGCGGCCCAGCTGCTCGAAGCCACCCTGAAGCGGCAGCGGCTGCACCGCGGGACCGACCTGCCCGACATCCAGAACACGATCCGCGCCCTGGTCGGGACCTACTCGGCGATGAACAGGAAACGCCAGGCCCACAAGCTCCAGAAACTCCTCACCCCGAGGTCCGCCCCCTGATCAGGCCATCAGACCATCGGGTCATCAGCCATCAGGCCGTCAGCACCGCCACCACGTCCACGTCCCGCCCCAGGCCGCCCTCGCGCGCCAGTTCGACCAGCCCGTACAGCAACTTGGCGACATAGAGCCGCTCCACGCGGATCCCGTGCCGCCCCTCGAAGTCCGCCGCGAAGGCGTCGAGTTCCGGTGTCGTACGCCCGTACCCGCCGAAGTGGAACCGCTCGTCGAGCGACCACTGCCCGTGCCGCCCCCCGAACGCCTCCTCCTGCAACCGCCGTATCTCCCCGGCCAGGAACCCGCCCCGCAGCACCGGCACGCCCAACGCCCGCTGTGCCGCCCCCAGTCCGGCCGCCAGTCCGGCCAGGGTGCCCCCGGTCCCGCAGGCGATCGCCACCACGTCGGCCCGCCCCCGCAGCTCCGCGCCGAGGGCCAGGCAGCCGCGTACCGCGGCCGCGTTGCTGCCGCCCTCCGGCACCACGTACGCGTCCTCGGCCCTCGCCGCCCGCAGCAGACCGGTCAGCACGTCCGGCTCGGCCTTGCGTCGGTACGTCGACCTGTCGACGAAGTGCAGCCGCATCCCGTCGGCCGCACACCGCGCCAGCGAGGGATTCAGCGGCCGGCCGGCCAGCTCCTCGCCCCGCACCACGCCCACCGTCGGGAAGCCCAGGAGACGGCCCGCGGCGGCCGTGGCGCGCAGGTGGTTGGAGTACGCCCCGCCGAACGTGACGAGCGGCCGGCCGGCCGCCGCCTCGATGTTGGGGACCAGCTTGCGCCACTTGTTGCCGATCAGCTCCGGGTGGATCAGGTCGTCCCGCTTGAGCAGGAGACGGACGCCGTGCCGGGCGAAACGGTCGTCGGTCACCTCCTGCAGCGGGGAGGGGAGCCGGGGGGTGAGTATGTCGGCGCTGGTCACGTCGTCATTGTCGCCCGGGGCGGCCGCGCGGACTCACTTCAGCCGGTCCCGGACGCGCTCGCGCAGCCAGGACATCGAGAAGCCGCGCGGGTCCACCTTTCCCGGCTGCCACTCCAGGTGCCCGATCACCGACCGCGCCGACCAGCCGTGCTGCCGGCACACCGCGGCGGCCACCTTCTCGATCGCCTCCAGCTGGGCCTCGGGCCAGGGGTCCGCGCCGTCGCCCAGGTTCTCGCACTCGAAGCCGTAGAAGTGCCGGTTGCCGTCGGTGTTCGCCTCGTTGTCGGGGGGCAGGGCCTTCTCGGCGATCACCGCGCGCAGCACGTCGTCGTCGCCCGCTCCCGCGTGGTTGGCGCGGCCGTAGCCGACGAGGTGGACGGTGCCGTCCTTGGTGACGACGCCGTGGCACAGCGGTCCGGGGAGGTCGGGGCGGCCGTCGTAGCAGAGCCGGATCGTGCGTTCGGCGCCGTGGGTCACCGTGTGGTGGATCATCACGCCGTGGACGGGCCCCCAGGGGCCCTTGTGGTTCCGGTTGTGCTCCCGCCATTCGCCGACCTCGACGACCGTGACGCCCTCGTCCCGCAACACGTCGAGGAAAGTTCCCGCGGACATGGGTGGGGCCATGACCGCCTCCTTCGCATCCGAACTGTCTGCACCGTCTTGAACTATCTGGATCTTCCAGATCTTCTGGGCTTTCTACAGAAGTCGGGCTTTCCGGGCCAGTCTCGTTCGAACGTGTTCGGATTCTGTGCGATTCGATCCGGACAAGTCGGCATATCGGGGTCCGGTGAGTGGTGGGATGTGTCGGCATGCCCAGTAGTCCGATGATCTATTCCCGCTCTTTCGGGTAATGGTCCAGGCACGCTCCGTGATGAAAGGGTGGCCCGTGAGACCGATGCGTGGGCAGTTCGGCGCCCGCGCAGGTATGGGAGGGCATTTCCTTATGTCGGTAGGCGAAGAGGTCCGCACGGATCAGGGCAAGCCGCAGCAGTCTCTGGACACGGCGGCAGCGCGGAACCTGGCCACCACGACCAAGTCCGCGCCACAGATGCAGGAGATCAGCTCCCGCTGGCTGCTGCGGACGCTGCCCTGGGTCGATGTACAGGGCGGCACGTACCGGGTGAACCGCCGGCTCACCTACACGGTCGGCGACGGCCGTATCACCTTCCTGAAGACCGGCGACCGGGTCGAGGTCATCCCCGCGGAGCTGGGCGAGCTGCCCGTCCTGCGGTCGTACGAGGACGGCGAGGTGCTGGCGGAGCTGGCCCAGCGCTGCCGGCAGCGCGACTTCGCCCCGGGCGAGGTCATCGCCTCGTTCGGCAACGGGGCCGACGAGGTCCACCTGCTGGCCCACGGCCGCGTGGAGAAGATCGGCACCGGCCCCTACGGCGACGACGCGGTGCTCGGTGTCCTCGCCGACGGCGCCTACTTCGGCGAGCAGGGCCTCATCGACCCGGACGCGATCTGGGAGTACACCGCCCGCGCGGACACGGCCTGCACCGTGCTCACCCTGTCCCGGCAGGACTTCGAGCAGGTCGCCGAGCGCGCCGACTCCCTGCGCGAGCACCTTCAGCAGCTGCGCGCGATCCCCGAGCAGCGCACCAACAAGTACGGCGAGAAGGAGGTCGCCCTCGCGGCCGGCCACAGCGGCGAGCCCGACATCCCGCACACCTTCGTCGACTACGAGGCCCGGCCGCGTGAGTACGAGCTGAGCATCGCCCAGACCGTGCTGCGCATCCACACCCGCGTGGCCGACCTCTACAACCAGCCGATGAACCAGACCGAGCATCAGCTGCGGCTCACCGTCGAGGCGTTGAAGGAGCGCCAGGAGCACGAACTCATCAACAACCGGGAGTTCGGCCTGCTCAGCAACTGCGAGTACGACCAGCGGCTGCAGCCGCACGACGGCGTGCCCAGCCCGGACGACATGGACGAGCTGCTCAGTCGCCGGCGCGGCACCAAGCTCTTCCTCGCCCACCCGCGCGCGATCGCCGCCTTCGGGCGTGAGCTCAACAAGCGCGGACTGGTCCCGGAGACCGTCGAGATCGGCGGCAACCGCATCCCGACCTGGCGCGGAGTCCCGCTCTACCCCTGCAACAAGATCCCGGTCACCGAGGCCCGGACCACCTCGATCATCGCCATGCGCACCGGCGAGAACGACCAGGGTGTCATCGGCCTGAGGCAGTCCGGGATCCCCGACGAGATCGAGCCGAGCCTCTCGGTCCGCTTCATGGGCATCAACGAGCAGGCGATCATCAATTACCTGGTCACGGCCTACTACTCGGCCGCCGTTCTGGTCCCGGACGCCCTCGGAGTGCTGGAGAACGTCGAGATCGGTCGCTGGAGGTGACGTTTCCGCACTTGGTGGCCGTGTCCCCGCCCTCCGGGGCGGGTACACCCTCGGGGTACGTGCCGAGCCGGGGCGGAGACGCCACGGTACGCGCACTCCGCGAGGGGGAGGCCATGGCCGAGTTCGTGACGGAGCGGCAGCAGCGTGCCACGCAGCTGCCGTCGGGGAGGACGGAGCCGCCCGACGGGTCCGAGGCGGCGGCGATACTGGAGCGGGTCCGGGCGTCCGTCGACCCCGAACTGCGCACCGCCGTGGCCTCGTTGCCCGCCTCGATGGGGCGGATCGCGCGCTACCACTTCGGCTGGGAGCACGCGGACGGCACCCCGGCGGACGGCAACGCGGGCAAGGCCATCAGGCCCGCGCTGGTCCTGGCCGCCGCCGACGCGCTCGGCGGACCGGCGGCCCGCGCGGCCGCCGTCCGGGCCGCGGCCGCCGTGGAGCTGGTGCACAACTTCACGCTGCTGCACGACGACGTCATGGACCGGGACACCTCGCGCAGGCACCGGCCCACCGCGTGGACCGTGTTCGGCGACGCCGACGCGATCCTCGCCGGGGACGCCCTCCAGGCGCTGGCCCTCAGGCTGCTCGCCGAGGACCCGCACCCGGCGTCCGGGACGGCCGCCGCCCGGCTCGCGGACTGCGTCCTCGAACTGTGCGCCGGGCAGCACACGGACACGGCCATGGAGGACCGGGCGCCCGACGAGGTCACCCTCGACGAGGTGCTCACCATGGCCGAGGCCAAGACCGGAGCGCTGCTCGGCTGCGCCTGCGCCCTGGGCGCGCTGTACGCGGGGGCCGGGCCGGCGGAGGTGGCGGCGCTCGACGGTTTCGGCCGCCAGGCCGGGCTGGCCTTCCAGCTGATCGACGACGTCATCGGGATATGGGGTGATCCACGGCGCACCGGCAAGCCGGCCGGCGCGGACCTGGCCGCCCGTAAGAAGTCCCTGCCGGTCGTCGCGGCCCTCACCTCCGGCACCCCGGCCGCCGCCGAACTCGCCGAGCTGTACGCCGAGCCGCATGTGCGGGCCGACGCCGACGAGATCGCGCGTACCGCACTGGCCGTCGAGCGGGCGGGCGGCCGTGACTGGGCGCAGTCCGAGGCGGCCGACCGGATGGCACGGGCGATGCAGGAGCTCGCCCGTGCCGTGCCCGATCCGGAGGGGGCAGGCGGACTGCTCGCGCTCGCCGAGTTCGTGACCCGGCGCAGCAGGTGAAGACCCCGGAGTCCCCGGGACCGCGCGGCTCCTGACCCCGCACGGTTCTCCGGGGGCTCCGGCCCGACGGGTCCCGCGCATCCCCACGGTGCGCGGGGCCCGCCGATTCCCGCCCGCCGATTCCCGCCCGGCGGCGGGCGCGGCCGCCGGGCCCGGCCTACGCTGGGGGCATGGACAGCCAGGACCAGGTCTGTCCGGTCTGCGGACAGCCTGTCGAGCGCGTGGTGCGGCGGCACAAGACGCTGGGTGCCTGGGTTCCGGTCTGGGGACCCGGTCCCTGCCGCAACCCCCACTGCGGCGAGCAGACCGGCCCGCCGGGCCCGCAGGAGGCGTCACCGCCCCGGCCCCCGCCACCCCAGCCCCCGCCGCCCGGACCCGCCGGGCGCAGACCGTAGCGTGTCCGCATGACCGGACTCCCGAACATCCTGCACATCACCGAACGCTCCCTGTGGGACGAGGCCCGCGCCCGGGGCGGCTACGAGATGTCCACCCGCGGCCGCACCCTCCAGGAGGAGGGCTTCATCCACTGCTCCACCCGCGACCAACTCCCGCGCGTGGCGGCCTTCCTGTACGGCTCCTACGAGGGCCCGGACGACCTGGTGGTCCTGGTCGTCGACCCGGCCCGGGTCGGCGCCCCGGTGAAGTGGGAGGCGCCGGAGCCGGGCGGCGAGGAGTTCCCGCACGTGTACGGACCGATACCCGTCACGGCCGTGGTGGACGTGGAGCCCTGGCCCCGGCACCCGGCCGCCTAGGGCGACGGCGCGGTCGGGTCGGCGCGTGGGGTGCTGCTGCTCAGCGCCTCGTCTCGTACCTGGTCAGGACCACGCCGCCGGGAAACGTCCGCGTCTCCACCAGGTTCAGGTTCACCCAGCTGTCCAGCGCGGTGAAGAACGGCGTGCCGCCGCCCACCAGGACCGGATGGGCGGCGATCGCGTACTCGTCGATCAGCCCGGCGCGCATGGCCGCCCCGGCGAGCGTTGCGCCGCCGATGTTCATCGGGCCGCCGTCCTCGGCCTTGAGCCGGGTGATCTCGGCGATCGCGTCGCCGGTGACCAGGCGGGTGTTCCAGTCGACCTTGTCGATCGTCGAGGAGAACACCACCTTCGGCATGTCCCGCCAGTTCCGCGCGAACTCGATCTCCGCCGGGGTGGCGCCCGGCTGCTGGTCGCCGGTCGGCCAGTAAGAGCTCATCGTCTCCCACAGCTTGCGCCCGTACAGCGACAGGCCACTCGCCTGCTCGAGGTCGAGCCACCACTGGAACAGCTCGTCGCTCGGCGGTCCGCTCCAGCCGATGTCGTCGCCGACCGCGGCGATGTAGCCGTCCAGGGTCAGGTTCATGCCGTAGATCAGTTTCCGCATGGCCCAGCCTTCCGTCCGTGGGTGTCCGGCGTACAGACCGGCGCGGCGCGGGAAACTCATCGGTGCGCGATCTGGGCTCGCCGGTAGGCCTCGTGCTCGCCCTCGTGAGGAAAATGCCACGGATCTGAGACTGATCACGGGTGACAGGGCCGCGAGATCCGCAGCCTCCGACCCCAGCCACCGATCACAACACCGGACAGTCCCCGGCCCCCACCGTCTGCTCTCAGCCCCGGCTCGGCAGGCCGCCGGTCTCCGGGTCGCGGCCGGTCAGGCAGTAGACGCCGCCCGCCGGGTCGCGCATCACCGTCCAGTGGCGGCCGTCGGTCACGTGCACGGCGCCGAGTTCCTCGTGCCGGGCACGGGTCGCCTGGATGTCCGCGCAGGCCAGGTCGAGGTGGGCGGCGGCGGGCCGTTCGTCGTCCAGCCGCTGGAGCAGGATCCGCACGGGCAGGCCGGCCAGCGGCCGCAGCACCCGGAACTCCGGCAGCGAGCCGGTCAGCAGCTCCCAGCCGGTCAGCTCCGCCCAGAACGCGGTCTCCGTCTCGTACGCGGACGGCGGGATGTCGAGACTGACCTGGTCGAGCCGGCTGCCCGCCACGACCGGCGGCCGTACCGACTCCCCGTGCCAGGGCACGGCGCACCACAACTGCCCGGCGGGCGACCGCAGGACGGCCCAGCCGTCGTGCTCGGCGACCGGCTCGGCGCCGAGTTCCCGGGCCCGCTTCACGAGGCCGGGCACGTCCTCGACGCAGAGGTCGAGGTGGGCTCCGCCGGGGCCCGCCCCGACGCCCTGGAGCTTGACGCAGGCGTCGACGCCGGAGGTCGGCAGCAGGGTCACGAACTCGTCGTCCTCGCCACGGGGTGCGGAGAGGAAGGTGCCCGTGACGGCCGTCCAGAACGCCTGGGCGGAGGCGAGGTGCGCGGCGGGGCGGTCGGCGAAGGCGTACGTCCAGCGGATGCTCATGCGGTGATCGTAAATGCGCTACCCGGCCGCCCGGCGTTCCGTGAAGCGCAGCAGGTTGCCCGCGGGATCCCGGAACGCGCAGTCCCGCACTCCCCAGTGCTGGTCCGTCGGCTCCTGGATCACGTCGCCGCCGTGCTCCCGCACCCGCTCGTACAGCGCGTCGCAGTCCGAGGTGGAGAAGATCACGCCGCGCAGCATGCCCTTGGCGAGCAGCTCGGCCATGGCCTGCCGGTCGGCGGGGGAGGCGTCCGGGTTGGCGCCCGGCGGCTCCAGCACGATCTCCACACCCGGCTGCTGCGGCGACCCGACGGTCACCCACCGCATCCCCTCGAACGCCACGTCGTTGTGGACCTCCAGGCCGAGGACGTCACGGTAGAAGGCCAGCGCCTTGTCGTGGTCGTCGACGGCGATGAAACACTGCGCGAGTTGTACGTCCATGGGGTCAGGCTAGGAGGAAACCTCCGGCCGCGCGTGCGGTCGGTTTCGTCCGGTCGGCTTCGTCGGTCCCGTGCGGTCGGTTTCGTGAGGCCGGTCCCGTGCGGTCGGTTTCGTGAGGCCGGTCCCGTGCGGTCAGTACGGCCGGCGACGTGGGCGGGTGAACGTCCGGGCCACGCAGGACGGGATCACCGTGCTCTCCTCGTGGTCCCGCGCCCGGTACGCGCTCGGCGTCTCCCCGACCAGTTCGGTGAACCGCGAGCTGAAGGACCCCAGTGACGTACAGCCGACCGCCATGCACACCTCCGTCACCGTGAGGTCGCCGCGGCGCAGCAGCGCCTTGGCCCGCTCGACCCGCCGGGTCATGAGATAGCTGTACGGCGTCTCCCCGAAGGCCTTGCGGAAGCTGCGCTGGAAGTGGCCGGGGGACATCACCGCGGTACGGGCGAGCTCGGCCATGTCGAGCGGCTCGGCGTACTCGCGGTCCATGCGGTCGCGCGCCCGGCGCAGCCGCCGCAGATCCTCCAGGGTCATCCGCCCAGCATGGCATGCACATCACCCACACGAGCGGGGCCTGTTTTTGGACGGCCGTTTGCCTCTGGTTATCGCGCAATTGGTCCGTCCTTGTTTGCATAAAGGAATGGACCACATCACGTTCCTCGTGGCGGTCGTGATCGTCACTGCGCTTGCGTTCGACTTCACCAACGGGTTTCACGACACGGCGAACGCGATGGCCACGTCCATCGCCACCGGCGCGCTGAAACCGAAGACAGCCGTTGCGATCAGCGGTGTGCTGAACCTGGTCGGAGCCTTCCTCTCGACGGAGGTCGCCAAGACGATCTCCGGCGGCATTGTGAACGACGCCAAGGTGACCCCGGCGATGATCTTCGCGGGCCTCGTGGGGGCGATCCTGTGGAATCTGGTGACCTGGCTGGTCGGGCTGCCCTCCAGCTCCTCGCACGCGCTGTTCGGCGGGCTGATCGGCGCCGTGTGGGTCGGCGCGGGCTCCGGCGCGATCAACTTCGACAAGGTCGTCGAGAAGATCATCATCCCGGCGTTCGCCTCGCCGGTGGTGGCGGGCGTCGCCGCGCTGATCGCGACGTACTGCGCCTACAAGCTCACCGCCCGCAGCCGTGAGGAGTCCGTGACCAGGGGCTTCCGGCTCGGGCAGATCGGCTCGGCCTCGCTGGTCTCGCTCGCCCACGGCACCAACGACGCCCAGAAGACCATGGGCATCATCACCCTGACCCTGATCTCCGTCGGCGCGCTCCCGGGCGACGCCGGCCCGCCGGTCTGGGTGATCTTCACCGCCGGTCTCGCCATCGCCCTCGGCACCTACATCGGCGGCTGGCGGATCATCCGCACCATGGGCAAGGGCCTGACCGAGATCCAGTCCCCGCAGGGCTTCGCGGCGGAGACCGCCTCCACGGCGGTCATCCTGACCTCCGCGCACATGGGCTTCGCCCTGTCCACCACGCAGGTTGCGTCCGGCTCCATCCTCGGCGCGGGCGTCGGCCGGCGGCTCGCGGAGGTCCGCTGGGGCATCGCCGGCCGTATGGTGGCCGCCTGGGTGATCACGCTGCCCTGCGCGGGGCTGGTCGGCGGCCTCTCCGCGGCCGCCGTCAAGCACGGCGGCAACTTCGGCACGGTCGTGGTCGCGCTGGTCGGCGCCGCGCTCGCGACCGGCATCGTCCTGCTGTCGCGCCGCAACCCGATCGACGCGAAGAACGTCAACGACGGCCACGAGGTCGCCGTCCGCTCCACGCCCCCGTCCAACGTCGGCACCGCCGCCTGAGTGAGGGAGTTTCCATGAACATCGACTGGACCGCACTCGGCGAGGTCACCGCGGTGAGCATCGGAGTTACATTCGCAGTGGTGGTTGTCTTCGCCCTCGGCGTCCTCGGGCTCGCCCGTCATGAGGGCGCCAAGGAGCAGGGCGGCACCAGCGCGGTCGGCGCCGCCCAGGCAGGGCTGTGCTTCCTCGCCTGCGTGGCGGTGGTGGCGTACGGCATCTACCTGATCGTGCCGCAGTTCCACTGACCCACCGACCCACAAGCCGCTGAGGAGGACTGGATGACGACGCCGGACCTGCTGTCCGACCTGGCCGACCTGAAGGTCGACTACAGCGACCCGGACGACCCCGTACTCATCCGCCCGGACGGATCCCCGATCGACACCTGGCGGGAGAACTACCCGTACCCGCAGCGCATGGAGCGCAAGGAGTACGAGTGGCACAAGCGGCTCCAGCAGATCGAGCTGCTGAAGCTGCAGACCTGGATCAAGGAGACGGGACGCCGGATCGTCATCGTCTTCGAGGGCCGGGACGCCGCGGGCAAGGGCGGCACCATCAAGCGCTTCACGGAGCACCTGAACCCCCGTGGCGCGCGGGTGGTGGCGCTGGAGAAGCCCACGGAGCGCGAGAGCGGCCAGTGGTACTTCCAGCGGTACGTCGAGCACCTGCCGACCGCCGGCGAGATCGTCATGTTCGACCGCTCCTGGTACAACCGGGCCGGCGTCGAGCGGGTCATGGGCTTCTGCTCGGACGACCAGTACCGGCGCTTCATGCGGCAGGCCCCGCTGTTCGAGCGGATGCTGGTGGACGACGGGGTGGACCTGGTGAAGTTCTGGTTCTCGGTCTCGCAGGGCGAGCAGCGGACCCGCTTCACCATCCGCCAGGTCGACCCGGTACGGCAGTGGAAGCTCAGCCCGATGGATCTGGCCTCGCTGGATCTCTGGGACACCTACACGGCCGCGAAGGTCGCGATGTTCCGCGAGACGGACACCGAGTACGCGCCCTGGACCGTGGTGAAGAGCAACGACAAGAAGCGGGCCCGGGTCGAGGCCATGCGCAGCGTGCTGGCCCGCTTCGACTACGCCGACAAGGACGAGGAGGTCGTCGGCAGCCCGGACCCGCGGATCGTGGGTGCGGCGGCCGGCCTGCTGGAGGCGGGCGAGGACGACCACGGCGGACATTAGTGCCACCTGACGAAGGGCCGGTCGGTCGTCCGACCGGCCCTTCCGCGTACGTGCCCCGGCAACGCCGGGTCCGCCCGCCGACTTGGCGCAAAATCGGCCCGACACGGCCGACGGGCTCACCAATGATGGAGCCCGTGATCCAGATTGCGCTCGTGAACGGCCGAGGCGAGATCGGTGAGAACCGTACGACAGGGCGGGCGACGCGGGCGTGAGCGCTCGCCGCGCGTCCACGACCATCGCCCGGGCGGCGCTGCCGCTGTACGTGTCCACCCTCGCCGCGGCGGCGGCCGCGCTCGTCGACACGGCGCTCCTGGGCCGCCACGCCACCGTCTCCCTGGCCGCGTTCGCCGTCACGGTGGCCGTCTTCAGCCCGGCCACGGCCGCGGTGGCGGGTGCGCTGCGCGGGGTGATGCCGTTCGTCGCGCCGCACCGGGACGACCCCGAGGAACTGCTGCCGCTGGTCCGTGGGGGCATGTGGCTGGCGTTCGCGGTGGGCGGGGTCTGTGCGGCGGCGGTGGCGGCCGTGCCGCTGCTCGGCGGCGCGTTCGGGGTCCGGCCCGAGGTCCTCGACGCGCTCGGGGTGTTCCCGTGGCTGCTGGCCGGCGCGGTGCTGCTGATCGCGGTCGGCTCGTCGGCGACCTCCGTGCTGGTCGCCCTCGGTCGGTCCGGCCAGGTGATGCGGTCCGGGCTGGTGGGCACCGCGGTCTCCGTGACGCTGTCGGTGCTGCTCGTCGGAGGCCCGGGACCGCTGCCGAGCCGTGGCCTGACCGGCGCCGGCCTGGCCGTGCTCGCCGCCGCCCTGGTCGGCGCCGTTCTCAACCAGCACGCGCTGCGCCGCCGTACCGTCCTGGCCGACCGGCGCATCCGTCCCGGCCGGCCGGATCCGCGGATGGTCCTGCGGCTGGCCCGGGTGGGGATCCCGCTCGGCGTGACCGTGCTGGTGAAGTTCTCGGTGCTCGGGGTGCTGACCCTCGCCGCCGCGCGGATCGGCACGGACAGCGCCGCCGTGCACGGTGTCTCGGAGGCGCTGGTGAACGTGGTCTTCACCGCGGCGGTGGCGGTCGGCCAGGCCACGGTCCCGCTGATCGCCGGGTACGCCGCGACAGGGGACGCCGTCCGCGTCCGCGGCAGCGTGTGGGCCGGAATGCGGGTGGCGCTGTGCGCGGTCGGCGTGCTCGGGGCCGTACTCCTGGTCTTCCGGGACCCGGTGGTGCGGTTGTTCACCGGGACCCCGGCCGTGGCGGACCAGGTGGCCCGGCTGCTGCCGCTGGTCCTGGCCGTGGTGGTCACCGACGCCCTCCAGGCGGTCGCGGGCTTCGGGCTCGTCGGGCTCAAGCGCGCCGGGCCGAGCCTGGTGTCGACGGCGGTGTGGTTCGGGATCCTGGCCGCGGTGTCCGTACCGGTCGCCGACGCGGCCGGACTGCCCGGGCTGTGGACCGCCCTGGCCGTGGCCAACCTGCTCCAGGCCGTCACCAAGACGATCTCCTTCCGGCGCCACGCCGGCCGCCTCGCCGCGGTCGCCGTGCCGGCGGCGGGGCGGGTGCGGGCGGATGGACAGGAACCGGCCCGGTGACCCATGATCCCTTGCATGATCCGCGCCGCCACCGAGAACGACGTCACCGGGATCCGCGCCATGATCCGCGAACTCGCCGCGTACGAACGGGCCGTGGAGCAGGCCCGGGCCACCGAGGCACAGCTCCGCGAGGCGCTGTTCGGCCCCCACCCGGCGGCCTACGCGCTGGTCGCCGAGGACGACACCACGGGCGAACTCGCGGGCTACGCCCTGTGGTTCCCGAGCTTCTCGACCTGGACCGGAACCCGGGGCATGCACCTGGAGGACCTCTACGTACGCCCGCACGCCCGCGGCGGCGGCCACGGCAGGGCCCTGCTCGCCGCCCTCGCCGCGCTCTGCCTGGACAGCGGCTTCGAGCGCTTCGAGTGGTGGGTGCTGGACTGGAACGAACCGGCGGTCGGCTTCTACCGGTCGCTCGGGGCGGAGTTCCTCGACGAGTGGCGGATCTGCCGCCTGACCGGCGCCCCGCTCAAGCAACTGGCCGCCGCCTCATAGGCCGTCACAGTCGCCCTGCCGGAAAAAAGACCGCACCCGAACCCTCCGGAACACCGTGAACGGCGGTCCGTCGGGCCGGGTGCGGTCGGAAAAAGACCTTGGCAACCGGTGCGGATGCGGGTCAGGCCTTCTTGGTCTCCCAGAAGATCTTGTCGATCTCGGCGATGAGCTCCAGGGCCTTCTCGCCGGTCTTCGGGTCCGTGGACGCCTTGGCGGCGGACAGGGCCTTCAGGGTGTCGTTCACCAGCACGTGCAGCTGGGGGTACTTCTCGAAGTGCGGGGGCTTGAAGTAGTCGCTCCAGAGCACCGAGACGTGGTGCTTGGCGAGCTCGGCACGCTGCTCCTTGATGACGGTGGCGCGCGCCTGGAAGTGCGGGTCGTCGTTGGCGGCCATCTTCTCCTGCACGGCCTTCACCGACTCCGCCTCGATGCGGGCCTGGGCCGGGTCGTACACACCGCAGGGCAGGTCGCAGTGCGCGCTGACCTTGACCTTGGGGGCAAACAGGCGGGAAAGCATGGAGCATTCCTTCCTCGTGATCGTCTTCTCAGGTGGGACATTACTCCCTGGGAAGCGCGATTTCGCGAGTGCCCCCATGGGCTTAGGACAAAAGTCCAGGGTCAGACTGAGACTGGTGGAGGAACGGACCGGGGAGGTGCCGGGGATGCCGGAGCTGTCGCAGGAGACCGAGCGGGGGAGGGGCGCCGCGCCCTATGGACTGGCCGAGGTGACCGGCCCGTCCATGGTGCCCACGCTGTACCAGGGGGATCAGCTCCTGGTGCGGTACGGGGCCCGGGTACGGGCCGGTGACGTCGTCGTCCTGCGCCACCCCTTCCAGCAGGACCTGCTGGTCGTCAAACGGGCCGTGGAGCCGCGCGAGGGCGGCTGGTGGGTGCTCGGGGACAACGCGTACGCGGGCGGGGACAGCACGGACTACGGGACCGTGCCGGAGGAACTCATCCTCGGCCGGGCCCTGTTCCGCTGGCGGCCGCGCCGGGCGGATCAGCGTTCGCCGCTCGCGCTGGTGCGCTGGGCGCTCTCGGCCGCCAGGCCGGTGCTGTCGTCGGACCGTTCGGGCCGCTCCGCCTCCAGGCGCTTGCGGGCCCGGTAGGCGGCCACGTTGGCGCGGGTCGCGCAGCGGTCCGAGCAGTAGCGCCGGGACCGGTTGGTCGAGGTGTCGAGGTAGGCGTTGCGGCACGGTGCCGCCTCGCACAGGCCGAGGCGGTCGACGCCGTACTCGGTGAGGTGGAAGGCCAGGCCCATCGCCGCGATCGCCGTGTAGCCGGCGGTGGCGTTGGAGGGGTGGTCGGCCAGGTGCATGTGCCACAGCGGGCGGCCGTCCTCGTCCCGGAAGTCGTGCCCGGAGATCTGCGGGCTGACCGGGAACTCCAGCAGGAGTGAGTTCAGCAGGTCCACGGCGAGGGTCTCCTCGCCCTTGTCGGCCGCCTCGAAGACCGCGCGCAGCCGGGCCCGGACCGAGCGGAAGCGGGTGAGGTCGGCGTCGGTGGCACGCCGGGCTGCCTGCTGGTTGCCGCCGAAGAGATCGCGGACGGCCTCGACCGAGGTCAGGGAGTCCTTGCCCCGGGCCGGTTCCTCGCTGTTGACGAGCCGGACGGCGTAATCCGAGTAATAGGCCAATTCCACTTGTAGTCCTTACGCGGGCACTCTATGGTCGGTCGTGCGGTCGGGTAATAGCCGGTCGTGCTTCCAGGGTATTACGAGCCTTGTGCGGTGGAGGGTTGCCATGACGGACGCGCCGACGACCACGACCACGACTACGAGCACGACCGGCGCCGGGGCCGGGGCCGGGACCGACTGGGGTGCCTGGCAGGAGAGCTGGGACCGGCAGCAGGAGTGGTACATGCCGGACCGTGAGGAGCGGTTCCGGATCATGCTCGACATGGTGGAGGCGCTCGTCGGTACGGCACCGCGGGTCCTCGACCTCGCGTGCGGCACCGGCAGCATCACCGCCCGGCTGCTCGCCCGCTTCCCGGACGCGCTGAGCACCGGGGTCGACCTCGACCCGGCCCTCCTCGCCATCGCCGAGGGCACCTTCGCGGGCGACGACCGGGTCACGCTCGTCACCGCCGACCTCAAGGACCCGGAGTGGACCGCGAGGCTGCCGTACGACTCGTACGACGCGGTCCTCACCGCCACGGCCCTGCACTGGCTGCACAGCGAACCCCTCGCGGCCCTCTACGGTCAGGTCGCGGGACTCGTCCGCGACGGTGGTCTCTTCATGAACGCGGACCACATGATCGACGACAGCACGCCCCGGATCAATGCGGCGGAACGGGCGCAGCGGCATCTGCGTATGGATCAGGCCAAGGCGGCGGGGGCGCTGGACTGGGCCGAGTGGTGGCAGCTGGCGGCGCAGGACCCGGCGCTCGCCGGGCCGACGGCCCGCCGCTTCGGGATCTACGGGGAGCACGCGGACGGCGACATGCCCTCGGCGGCCTGGCACGCGCGCGTGCTGCGCGAGAAGGGGTTCGAGGAGGCCCGGGCGGTGTGGTGCTCGCCTTCGGACACGCTGCTGCTCGCCCTCAAGTAGCCCCGAGTAGCCCCGAGCAGCTCTCGGGCAGACGGACCGAAGGGGCGGTACGAGCAGTCTCGTACCGCCCCTTCCGCGTCGTACGGCTACAGCACCTTCGACAGGAACGACTTCGTCCGGTCGTGCTGGGGGTTGGTCAGGACGTCGCGCGGGTGGCCGGACTCGACCACCACGCCGTCGTCCATGAAGACCAGGCTGTCGCCCACCTCGCGGGCGAAGCCCATCTCGTGGGTGACGACGATCATCGTCATGCCGTCCTCGGCCAGGTCCCGCATCACGTCCAGGACCTCGCCGACCAGCTCCGGGTCGAGCGCGGAGGTCGGCTCGTCGAAGAGCATCAGCTTCGGCTGCATGGCGAGCGCGCGGGCGATCGCGACGCGCTGCTGCTGGCCGCCGGAGAGCTGCGCCGGGTAGTGCCCGGTACGGTCGCCGAGGCCGACCCGGTCGAGCAGGCGCTGCGCCCGCTCCCGGGCCACCGCCCTGGTCTCGCGCTTGACCTGGACCGGCGCCTCCATGACGTTCTCCAGGGCCGTCATGTGCGGGAAGAGGTTGAAGCGCTGGAACACCATGCCGATGTCCCGCCGCTGCGCCGCGACCTCCTTCTCCTTCAGCTCGTAGAGCTTGTCGCCGTGCTGGCGGTAGCCGACCAGGTGGCCGTCGACGTAGAGCCGGCCGGCGCTGATCTTCTCGAGGTGGTTGATGCACCGCAGGAAGGTGGACTTGCCGGAACCGGACGGGCCGATCAGGCAGAACACCTCGCGCGGCAGCACCTCCAGGTCGATGCCCTTGAGGATGTGCGCAAGACCGAACGACTTGTGCACGCCCTCGGCCTTGACCATCGGCGCCCCGCTGCTCGGCGGGGTGATGTCCTTCGCGAGACCGCTCATCGGGCCACCTCCGGGCGACGGAACGAGCCCCACCGGGACAGGTTCTTCCGCAGTCGCTGCAGCGGCGTCGGCGGCAGGCTGCGCGACGAACCGCGGGCGTAATGGCGCTCGATGTAGTACTGGACGATGCTGAAGATCGTGGTGAGGAACAGGTACCAGATGCACGCCACGAAATACATCTCGACCACCGCGAGCGAGGTGCTGGAGATGTCCGTGGCCCGCTTGATCAGCTCGGGGAACTGGACCACGGACGCCAGCGACGACGTCTTCAGCATGTTGATGTACTCGTTGCCCGTCGGGGGCACGATGACCCGCATCGCCTGCGGCAGGATCACCCGGCGCAGCGTCTGGGCCTGGGTCATGCCCAGCGCGTGCGAGGCCTCCGTCTGGCCCTCGTCGACCGACTGGATGCCGGCCCGGACGATCTCCGACATGTACGCGGCCTCGTTCAGGCCCAGGCCCAGGAGCGCCGCCAGGAACGGCGTCATCACCTGGTTCATCTCGTCCTTGTAGAACCCCAGGTTGAGGATGGGGAACACGAGCGCGATGTTGTACCAGAGCAGCAGCTGGACCAGGACCGGGGTGCCCCGGAAGAACCAGATGTAGAACCAGGACACCGTGCTGGTGACCGGGTTCGACGACATCCGCATGATCGCGAGGATCACACCCAGGACCAGGCCCAGCACCATGGCCAGTACCGAGATGTACAGCGTGTGCCAGGCACCCGACAGGATCGTCCCGTCGGTGACGTAGTCCGGGATGATCCCGTAGTTGATGTCCGCGTTGGAGAACGCGATGCCGATCAGCACCAGGACGGCGATGACCACCGCGGCGGCCACCCAGCGCCCGTAGTGGCGCACCGGGATCGCCTTGATCTGCTCCGGCGGCACGGACGGCGCCGGAGTCTTGTCGACCGTGTCAGTCACAGTGACGGCCCTTCAGTCGCGACCGGGGTGGTCAGGAGCCGCCGTTGATCTTCGACTCGGTCACCGCGCCCTGCGTGACGTTCCACTTCTCCAGGATCTTCTGGTAGTCGCCGTTCTTGATGATGGCGGCCACGGCGGCCTGGATCGCGTCGCGCAGCTGGGTGTTCTCCTTGCTGACCGCGATGCCGTACGGGCCGGCCTCGATCTGCTCGCCGACGACCTCGAAGTCCTTGCCGCTGCCGGACGTCTTGGCGTTGTAGGCGGCCACCGGGAAGTCGTTCAGGTCGGCGACGGAGGCGCCCTGCTTCAGACGGAGCAGCGCCTCGGGGTCGGTGTCGAAGGTCTGCAGCGTGATGGCCTTCTTGCCGTCCTTCGTACACTTCGTGCTCTGCGCCTTGGCGATGCCCTCGGACGTGGTGCCCTTCTGCAGGGCCACGACCTGGCCGCACAGGTCGTCCAGGGACTGGACGCCCTTCGGGTTGCCCTTCTGGACCAGGATCGAGGTGCCGGCGGTGAAGTAGTCGACGAAGTCGACGCCGTTGCCGACCTTCTGGCCGGTGTCGGAGTCGACGCCGTCCTGGCGGGACTTCGTGTCGTTCATCGCCGACATGATCGCGTTGAAGCGGTTGGCCTGCAGACCCACGATGAGCTGGTCGAACTTGCCGTTCTGGAACTCGAACTTGACACCCAGCTGCTTGCCCAGCGCGTCCGCGATGTCCGGGTCGACGCCGACGGCCTTGCCGTTCTCCATGTACTCGACCGGCGGGTAGGCGATGTCGGAGCCCACCTTGATCACGCCGGCCTTGCGGATGTCCGCCGGCAGCTTGCTCGCCAGCGGGGCCGAGGACGTCGAGGAGGAGCCGCCGTCGCCGCCCTTGTCGGTCTGGTCACCGCAGCCGGTGAGGATCAGGGTGCCGGCGACCGCGATCGCACCGACCGCGGCAATCCTGGAGCGCGAGGTGCTGGTACGACGGGTGGAGCTTGCGGTCATGGTGGGTTCCTCCGGCGGTGGGTAGGACAAGCCGATATACCGATGTGTCTGATATGTCGATATGCCGTTGGGTCGACGGAAACACACACCTTCGGGTGTCGCGACCTCGTGGGTTTACGGCATCCTGCCATTGGGATTGCTCCAACCAGACCTGCCGCCATGTCAAAATCGGATAACGGGTGACCCCCGTGACGCGTCAGGCCGGTCCTTCCTCGGCCCGCCACCCCGCACATCTGCGGGAATCCGACCTTCCGGCCGGAAGATCTACGGTTCACCGCCGGTTCATCCCGGGCCGTCCCGATGATCGTCCGCCGGTCACCCAGCCGCTCATCTGTCGGCTGTCTACGACATCCGTGATGTGACCTTGCGCCTATTCGACTCGTCGGGAGCGCTGTCCGTCCGGTAAGAAGGTTCTTTACACCCCTCATCCGGGGCTCAGGGCGCGTGTGCGGCGCGCCCGTCGCGCAGGTGCTCGTACGTGCCACTCGTACGTATCAGTGATCGGGCCCTGCGCGGTGCCCGCCCACTCCCTCACCGGGAGTGGCCGACCCTCAAACCATGCATACCTAAGGGGTAAGACAAGTGGCAGCGGAGATCGTCAATCCTCGCAGCGACAGCGCGTCGGGCAATACGGACCAGGACGGCGGGGCCGAGCCCCTCGATTCCTTCGACCCGGCGTTCGCACTGCACCGCGGCGGCAAGATGGCCGTGCAGGCCACCGTGCCGATCCGCGACAAGGACGACCTTTCCCTCGCGTACACGCCCGGAGTCGCACGCGTGTGCACCGCGATCGCGGAACAGCCCGACCTGGTCAACGACTACACGTGGAAGTCGTCCGTCGTGGCCGTCGTCACCGACGGTACGGCCGTGCTCGGCCTCGGGGACATCGGTCCCGAGGCCTCCCTCCCTGTGATGGAGGGCAAGGCGATCCTCTTCAAGCAGTTCGGCGGCGTGGACGCGGTTCCCATCGCCCTGGCCTGCACCGGCGTCGACGAGATCGTGGAGACCGTCGTCCGGCTCGCCCCCTCCTTCGGCGGCGTCAACCTGGAGGACATCTCGGCACCGCGGTGCTTCGAGATCGAGCGCAAGCTCCAGGAGCGGCTCGACATCCCGGTCTTCCACGACGACCAGCACGGTACGGCCGTCGTGACGCTGGCGGCGCTGCGGAACGCGGCGCGGCTCAGCCGACGGGAGATCGGGCAGCTGCGGGCGGTGATCTCGGGCGCCGGCGCGGCCGGGGTCGCCATCGCCAAGATGCTGGTCGAGGCCGGCATCGGGGACGTCGCCCTCGCCGACCGCAAGGGCATCATCTCGGCCGACCGCGACGACCTCACCGCGGTCAAGCGCGAGGTCGCCGGGTTCACCAACAAGGCCGGGCTCAAGGGCACCCTGGAGGACGCGCTGGCCGGCGCCGACGTCTTCATCGGCGTCTCCGGCGGCACGGTCCCGGAGGAGGCCGTCGCCTCGATGGCCGAGGGAGCCTTCGTCTTCGCGATGGCCAACCCGAACCCGGAGGTGCACCCCGACGTCGCCCACAAGTACGCGGCGGTCGTGGCGACCGGGCGGTCGGACTTCCCGAACCAGATCAACAACGTGCTGGCGTTCCCCGGGATCTTCGCGGGCGCGCTCCAGGTGCGGGCCTCCCGGATCACCGAGGGGATGAAGATCGCGGCGGCGGAGGCGCTGGCGTCGGTCGTCGGCGACGATCTTGCCGCCGACTATGTCATCCCGTCTCCCTTCGATGAGCGGGTTGCGCCTGCGGTGACTGCGGCGGTGGCCGCGGCTGCGCGGGCCGAAGGGGTCGCCCGACGGTGACCCGAATGGCCCCGCGCTTCTGGTGCGGGGCCATTTCTTTGCTTCTTTGCCCACCCGCCCACCCGTTCGGGTGCCTCAAGAGGTGGCCGTTGGGGTGGTGCGGGCCGTGGTCGGGTGCCGGTGGGTGGGGGCTTGGCGCGCCCACGCGGTGGAGCCGCACATCGGCACAGCCCCGCGCCCCTGAAGGGGCGCTGTGCGTGCCCCCTCACGGAGTGCCGTGCGCAAGAGGGGATGTGTCACAACGGTCCCCGGTTTCGCGCCCGGCGTCGGGAACCTATCGTCGGCCCTATGTTCGCCGTCTACGCCGCCCGAATCGACCGCGACCAGCCGCTCTCCGGCCTTGAGTTGGGGGAGCGTCCCGCCCCCGAGGCCCGGTCCGGCTGGAGTACCGTCAGCGTTCGGGCCGCCTCCCTCAACCATCACGATCTCTGGTCCCTGCGCGGCGTCGGTCTGCCCGAGGACCGGCTGCCGATGATCCTCGGCTGTGACGCCGCCGGTGTCGACGAGGACGGCAACGAGGTCGTCCTGCACTCCGTGATCGGGCAAAGCGGCCACGGGGTCGGGCCGAACGAGCCCCGGTCCATCCTCACCGAGCGCTACCAGGGCACCTTCGCCGAGCAGGTCGCCGTGCCCACCTGGAACATCCTGCCCAAGCCCAAGGAGCTGTCGTTCGCCGAGGCCGCGTGTCTGCCGACCGCCTGGCTGACGGCCTACCGGATGCTCTTCACCAACGCGGGCGTACGCCCCGGCGACTCGGTCCTCGTGCAGGGCGCGGGCGGCGGTGTCGCCACGGCCGCGATCGTGCTCGGCAAGGCCGCAGGGCTGCGGGTCTTCGCCACCAGCCGCGACGAGGCCAAGCGCAAGCGGGCCCTGGAGCTGGGTGCCGTCGAAGCGGTGGAGCCGGGGGCCCGGCTGCCCCAGCGCGTGGACGCCGTCATCGAGACCGTCGGTGCCGCCACCTGGTCCCACTCGGTGAAGTCGCTGCGGCCCGGCGGCACCATCGTCATCTCCGGCGCCACCAGCGGTGACCGTCCCTCGCACGCCGAGCTGACCCGGATCTTCTTCCTCGAGCTGAAGGTCGTGGGCTCGACCATGGGGACCAAGGACGAACTGGAGGACCTGCTCGCCTTCTGCGCCGCCACCGGAGTACGACCCGTCATCGACGAGCTGCTCCCGCTCGACCGTGCCCGCGAGGGCTTCGAACGCCTGGAGTCCGGCGACCAGTTCGGGAAGATCGTGCTGACCAACTCCTGACGGTGGGGACGGCCGGGGGCCGGGCTTCAGGGCTTCAGGGCTTCAGGGCTTCGGGGTGCGCAGCAGCGCTCCTATGTGGGCCGCCGCCGTCGACAGGTGGCGGCGGGCCTCGCGGAGCTGGTCCGTGGTGACCCCGTGGTCGCGGGCCGCGTCACGGATGTCGTCGCGGAAACGGTCCAGGAGCCGGTCGAGGTCGCGGGCCGGGTCGCCGGTGTCGGTCTCGTCGCCGTGCGCCCACACGGGGGCGTACTGCGCCGGGAAGTCCTCCGGGGTCTGCGAGTACTCCGGGGCGGGTGCGGGGGGCTGCTTGCGCAGGTCCGGGCCCGTGCCGGTGCCAGTGCCCGTGTCGGTGCCGGTGCCGGTGCTGGTACCAGCACCGGTGTCCGGGGTCGGCTCGGTGCGGCCGGTGAAGCCGAAGTCCTTGCCGAAGTCCTTGCCGTAGTCCTTTCCGAACTCACCGAACTCCTTGGCGAGTTCGGTGAGGCCCTCGCGGACTCCCGTCGGCCAGTCGCCGCGCGCGAAGTGGTCCTGGACGTGCTCCTGCACCCGGCGGGCGATGCGCTGCATCTCCTCCTGCGCCTGGGCCCGCGCCCGGGTCTGGGCCTCCTGAGCCTGCCGGCGGGCCCGCTGGGCCTCGTCACGGGCCCTGCGGCTCTCGTCCTTGGCGCGGCGGGCCTGCTCCTTCCACTCCTGCTTGACCCGGCGCATCTCCTCCTTGGCGGCCCGCCACGACTCCTTGTCACCGAGGTCGCCGAACTCCCCGGTGCCCGTCCCGCCGCCGTGCCGGGCCTCGGAGGCGGCCGCACGCACCTCGCGGCGCAGATCGCCGGCCGCGCCGCGCACGTCTGCCCTTATCTCGGCGGCCAGTTCCGCCACCGACTCGCGGATCTCCAGCTCCAGGTCGGCCAGCTCGCCGCTGCGGTCCGCCAGTTCGGCCCGGCCGGCGTCCGTGATGGCGTAGACCTTGCGGCCGCCCTCGGTGGTATGGGTGACCAGGCCCTCGGCCTCCAGCTTGGCGAGGCGGGGGTAGACGGTGCCCGCCGACGGGGCGTACAGGCCCTGGAAGCGCTCTTCCAGCAGCCGGATCACCTCGTAGCCGTGGCGCGGGGCCTCGTCCAGCAGCTTGAGGAGGTACAGGCGGAGGCGGCCGTGGGCGAAGACGGGGGGCATGTCAGAGCACCTTCTTTTCGGTCGTGCCGCCGGTCGTGCCGCCGGTGGTGTCGTCTGCGGTGTCGCCGGTGGCGCCGTCCGCGATGACGTCCTCGACGTTCTCGTCCTCCTTGGGCGGGCGGCGCAGCAGGGCGATGGAGCCGGAGACCGTGGTGGCGCGGAGCTTGCCGGTGCCCGCGCCGAGGCGGCCGGTGATCTTGTGGGCGCCCCACTGGCCGTGCACCCGCAGCCCGTCGAAGGCGTTGGAGATCGTGCCGCTCGCGGTGTTGGCCTCGACCTCGGCGTCGGCCGGGTGCGGCAGCCGGATGGCGATCTCGCCGGAGACGCTGGTGAGCCGGACATCGGTCGGGCCCTCCGGGTCCAGGTCGATGATCATGGAGCCGCTGACCGAGTCGGCGCGCACGGCGGAGCCCGAGCCCTCGACGACGGTCAGGTCGCCGGAGACGGAGTTGAACCGCAGGTTGCCGGTGACGGCCTGGGCCTCCAGGTTCCCGGACACCGTGTCCGCGCGGACCTCGCCGGAGAGGCCGACCAGGGTGGTGTCGCCGGTGACGCCCTTGACCACCGAGGTGGCGGTGATGCCGGAGACCACGGCCGCCGCGCCGACCACGCCCACCTCCACCCGGGTGTCCGCCGGGACGGCGAGGGAGACCACCGCGCTGCGCCGCCAGCCCTTGCGGTCGAGCCACTTGAGGAAGCCCTTCCAGGGAAGGTCCTCGTAGGCCACCGTGAGGGTGCCGCCCTCCTGCGTGACGATCAGGGGTGGGCCCTCGATCTCGGAGACCTCCAGGCGGGTGGAACCCTCGTCGGTGCCCACGACGTTGACTGTTCCGTTGACGATGCGGACGTGCAGGTCGCTCACGGGGGCGTCGAAGTCGAGCTTCCTGGGCTCGGCGACGGACCACTCGGACTTGGACATGGTGCGGACCTCCTCGGGCCGGACACGGCGGCTGGATGCGAACGCGATGGCCCGGCTCGCGCCATATCGCGTCTCCCGTGAAACACGATATATCGTGGCTGAGGGAAGTCAAGACACTCTTTCGCGTGACGGGTCGGGCTCGAACTTGACCTCACGGGGGTCGGTGAAGCCCTATATCGGGCGATAACCGGGTGAATTGCTTAGCGTGTGTTCATGCCGACGGACGAATCGAAGGCCGTCTCCCGGCCTGCCTCCGCCCCCTCCTCCGGCGCCCTGCTGCTCTGCCGGGCCGCTCTCGACGCCGTCACCCCGCTCGCTGCTCTGCTGCGGCAACGGATGCTGCTGACCGAGGCCGGCGAGTGGAGCCTGCTCGTCCCCGAGGGCACGCCGTGGCTGCGCGCGGGCGAGCCCGTCGACCGCGTCCTGACCGGCTGGGCCACCGCACTCGCCGTGGGTTCCGCGTGGCCTGTGCTCGCGCTGTGGTGGGACGCCGACCGCGCCGGCTTCACCCTCGCCGCCGGATTCCGCCGCCCGGTCGGCTACGTGTGGCTCGCCGACGGCACGCCGGCCGGGGAGACCGAGGCGATGCACACGTTCGCGGCGCGTCTGGGGCTGGACCCGGTGCTGGACATGCAGTACCTCGACCGGCTGACCACGCCGGATCCGGCGGCCGACGCGGGCGCGCGGCTGCGAGGGCTGACCGCTGTCCTCACGCGCGCGGGGGTGGCACTGCCCGAGGACCTCGCGCCCGGCGAACCGGGCCAACGCCTCTGCGAGGTGGTCGGCGCGGGGGCCTGCGTACGGCATGTCGAAGGCGTCGCGGGCAGCGGGGCGGAGGGAGGGCTGCCGAGGGCCCATCGGCTGGCTCTGGCCGAGGTGGCGGTGGGGCTGCCGGCCGCCGCGTGGGGGATGCGGCGGCGCAGCGTGGGGTGGGCCGCCGTGGGAGCGCTGCTGACGGTGCACGGGGCGCTGGAGCTGTCGTACGAGACGGTGTTTCCGCGGGACTGAGCGACGGCCGGCCTGCACTTCGGCTGCGGGCCGGTGGGGGCTGGTCGCGCAGTTCCTCCCCCAGCCGAAGGCTGGGGTACCCCCAGCGCCCCTACGGGGCGCCTACTCCTCGTCCTCGTCGTCCAGGCGGGCCAGCCACGTCGCCAGGCGCTCCACCGGGACCTCGAAGTCGGGGTTCAGGTCGACGAAGGTGCGGAGCTGTTCCGCGAGCCACTCGAAGGTGACCTCTTCCTCGCCGCGCCGCTTCTCCAGTTCCTCGATGCCCCGGTCGGTGAAGTACATGGGTTGCTCTCCTGCTGCCTGCATGTGTGGGTGCCCGGTGGTGGACGTCTACCAGCCTAGGCGGACGCCGAAGGGCCCGGCTCCCGCGACGGGAACCGGGCCCTTCGGCATGCCGGTGAGGCCTATGCGTCGAAGACCTCGCGCACCAGCTGCTCCTGCTCCGCCTGGTGGCGCTTCGCCGAACCCACCGCCGGGGACGACGAGTGCGGGCGCGAGATGCGGCGCAGGCGCTCGCCGGCCGGGACGTCCGCGCCGACCGCCAGGTCCAGGTGGTCGATCAGGTTGAGCGCGATGAACGGCCAGGCACCCTGGTTCGCCGGCTCCTCCTGGGTCCACAGGTACTTCTCGGCGTTCGGGTACTTGTTGACCTCGGCCTGGAGCTCCGCACCCGGCAGCGGGTACAGGCGCTCGAGGCGGATGATCGCGGTGTCCGTGACGCCGCGCTTCTGCCGCTCGGCCTCCAGGTCGTAGTAGACCTTGCCGGTGCAGAAGACGACCTTGCGGACCGCGTTCGGGTCGACCGAGGAGTCGCCGATGACCGGACGGAACTGGCCGCTCGTGAACTCCTCCGCCTTGGACGCCGCCGCCTTCAGACGCAGCATCGACTTCGGGGTGAAGACGACCAGCGGCTTGTGGTGCGGGTTGTGCACCTGCCACCGCAGGAGGTGGAAGTAGTTCGACGGGAGCGTCGGCATCGCGACCGTCATGTTGTTCTGGGCGCAGAGCTGCAGGAAGCGCTCGATACGGGCCGAGGAGTGGTCCGGGCCCTGGCCCTCGTAGCCGTGCGGGAGGAGCAGGGTGACGCCGGACGTCTGGCCCCACTTCTGCTCGGCCGCCGAGATGTACTCGTCGACGATCGACTGGGCGCCGTTGGTGAAGTCACCGAACTGCGCCTCCCACATCACCAGCGCGTCCGGACGGGCGAGCGAGTAGCCGTACTCGAAGCCCATCACCGCGTACTCGGAGAGCAGCGAGTTGTAGACGTTGTAGCGGGCCTGGTCCTCGGACAGGTAGAGGAGCGGGGTGTAGTCCGCGCCCGTCTCCCGGTCGATCAGGACGGCGTGCCGCTGGCCGAAGGTGCCGCGCTGGGAGTCCTGGCCGGAGAGGCGCACCGGGGTGCCCTCCATCAGCAGCGAGCCGATGGCGAGGGTCTCGCCCATGCCCCAGTCGATCGTGCCGTCCTCGATCATCGCCGCCCGGCGCTGCAGCTGCGGGAGCAGCCGCGGGTGGACGGTGAAGTAGTCCGGGATGTTGACCTGGGACTCGGCGATGCGCTTGACGGCCTCCGTGGAGATCGCCGTCGGGACCGCGACCGGGAAGCCGTCCTGCGGCTCGTGGGCGGGCGCGGCGGCCGGCTGCGCGGTGGCCTCGCGGACCTCGGTGAAGACCTTCTCCAGCTGGCCCTGGTAGTCCTGCAGGGCCTGCTCGGCCTCTTCCAGGGTGATGTCGCCGCGACCGATCAGGGACTCGGTGTAGAGCTTGCGCACCGAGCGCTTCTTGTCGATCAGGTCGTACATCAGCGGCTGGGTGAAGGCCGGGTTGTCCGACTCGTTGTGACCGCGGCGGCGGTAGCAGATGAGGTCGATCACCACGTCCTTGTTGAACGCCTGGCGGAACTCGAAGGCCAGGCGGGCCACGCGGACCACGGCCTCCGGGTCGTCGCCGTTCACGTGGAAGATCGGGGCCTCGATCATGCGGGCCACGTCCGTCGCGTACATCGAGGAACGCGAGGACTCCGGGGCGGCCGTGAAGCCGACCTGGTTGTTGATGACGATGTGGACCGTGCCGCCGGTGCGGTAGCCGCGCAGCTGCGACATGTTCAGGGTCTCGGCCACCACGCCCTGGCCCGCGAAGGCCGCGTCGCCGTGCAGGGCGACGGGCAGGACCGTGAAGTCCGTGCCGCCCTTGTTGATGATGTCCTGCTTGGCGCGGGCGATGCCCTCGATGACCGGGTCGACCGTCTCCAGGTGGGACGGGTTGGCGGCCAGCGAGACCTTGATCTGCTCGCCGTCCAGGCCGGTGAAGGTGCCCTCGGCGCCCAGGTGGTACTTCACGTCACCGGAGCCGTGCATCGACTTCGGGTCGAGGTTGCCCTCGAACTCGCGGAAGATCTGCGCGTACGACTTGCCGACGATGTTCGCGAGGACGTTCAGGCGGCCGCGGTGGGCCATGCCGATGACGACCTCGTCGAGACGCGACTCGGCGGCCGAGTCCAGGACGGCGTCCAGGAGCGGGATGACGGACTCGCCGCCCTCCAGGGAGAAGCGCTTCTGGCCGACGTACTTCGTCTGCAGGAAGGTCTCGAAGGCCTCCGCCGCGTTCAGCCGGCGCAGGATCCGCAGCTGCTCCTCGCGCTCCATCTTGGAGTGCGGGCGCTCCACGCGGTCCTGGATCCACTTGCGCTGCTTCGGGTCCTGGATGTGCATGAACTCGATGCCGGTGGTGCGGCAGTACGAGTCGCGCAGCACACCGAGGATGTCGCGCAGCTTCATCATCGACTTGCCGGCGAAGCCGCCGACCGCGAAGTCGCGCTCCAGGTCCCACAGGGTGAGGCCGTGCTCGGTGATGTCCAGGTCGGGGTGCTTGCGCTGCTTGTACTCCAGCGGGTCGGTGTCGGCCATGACGTGGCCGCGGACCCGGTAGGAGTGGATCAGCTCGAAGACGCGGGCGGCCTTCGTGACGTCGTCGTCGTGCGAGGCGTCGATGTCCCGGAGCCAGCGGACCGGCTCGTAGGGGATGCGCAGGGCCTCGAAGATGTCGTCGTAGAAGCCGTTCTCGCCGAGGAGCAGGTTGGCGACCTGGCGCAGGAACTCGCCGGAGGCGGCGCCCTGGATGACCCGGTGGTCGTAGGTCGACGTGAGCGTCATGACCTTCGAGATGCCGAGCTTGTTCAGGGTGTCCTGGCTGGTGCCCTGGAACTCCGCCGGGTAGTCCATGGAGCCGACGCCCATGATGACCGACTGGCCGGGCATCAGGCGCGGGACCGAGTGGACGGTGCCGAGGCCGCCGGGGTTGGTCAGGGAGACCGTGACACCGGTGAAGTCGTCCATCGTCAGCTTGTTGTCGCGGGCGCGACGGACGATGTCCTCGTAGGCCTGCCAGAACTCGAAGAAGTTCAGCGTCTCGGCCTTCTTGATGCCGGCCACGACGAGCTGGCGGTCGCCGTTGGGCTTCACCAGGTCGATGGCCAGGCCGAAGTTCACGTGCGGCGGCTTGACCAGGGTCGGCTTGCCGTCCTTCTCCGCGAACGAGTAGTTCATCGACGGCATGGCCTTGAGGGCCTGCACCATCGCGAAGCCGATCAGGTGCGTGAAGGAGATCTTCCCGCCCCGGGCGCGCTTGAGGTGGTTGTTGATGACGATGCGGTTGTCGAACAGCAGCTTCACCGGGACCGCGCGCACCGAGGTGGCGGTCGGCACGTCCAGCGAGGCGCTCATGTTCTTCGCGACGGCGGCGGCGGGACCACGCAGGGTGACCAGATCGGGACCCTCGGGCGCAGCGGCGGCGGGCGCGGCCTTCGCGGCGGCCGGTGCCGGCTTCGCGGCGGCCGGAGCCGGAGCGGCAGCGGCGGGCTTCGCGGGCGCCGGAGCGGGCGCTGCGGCCTGGGGAGCGGCAGGCGCGACCGGGGCGGGCGCTGCGGGCGCCTGGGCGGCGGGAGCGGCCGCTGCGGGCGCCGGAGCCGCCGGCTGGGCCGGCGCGGGTGTCGTGGAGATGGTGCCCGCGGCCCCCGCGGCCGCGGTACCCGCCGGAGCCGAGGCGGCGGGCGCCCCGGGCTTGTAGTCGGCGAAGAAGTCCCACCAGGCTCGGTCTACCGAATTCGGGTCCTGGAGGTACTGCTGATAGATCTCGTCGACGAGCCACTCGTTCGGTCCGAACGCGGCTGCGGGGTTCTTGCCCGCTTGGTCTGCGTCGGTCGAGATGCTCGAGTTACTGGGGGACTGTGGCGACACGGCGGCAACCGCCCTCTTCCGCTTCACAAGGTTATGGACAGCGGGAATAAAGGCTACGCCTCCAAGACCGCGAAGGTCAGGTCGGGCCGGTTCATCGTCGCGTAAGTCACATCGAAAACTGTGTTTCGGGGCTTGATATGGCGGGAAACAAACGCGGTTGCGCTGTGAGAGGACGGAACCGGGCATGGCTCGGCGGCGCCGGTGATCACCTCGCTCCGGCACCCGGCCCGACATGCGCGGGCGCCACACCTGATCACACGTGTCCGGCTGTGCGGACGGCCGTGCCGACCACAGGTGGATCTTGAGGCTCCGGATCGAACTTTACGTCAACTTGGCACGGATGAAAGCCCCGGGAGAGTGACGATAATCCTGCAGCCCCGCTCGGATTCGGCCACGCCGATCCGGCCGCCGTGCAGATCCACCGCCCACCGGGCGATCGCCAGCCCCAGCCCCGTGCCGCCGTCGCTGCCCGGACCGTGCGGCCGCCGTACGGAGCCGCGGTTGAAGCGCTCGAAGACGCGGTGCCACTCCGAGCGCGGAATGCCGGGCCCCTCGTCCAGGATCTCCAGCTCCAGCGACTCCGGCTGTGGCCCGCGCCGCGCCTTCACGGTCACCCGGCCGTGCGCCGGGCTGTGCTTGACCGCGTTGTCGATGAGGTTCGCCACGACCTGGTGGATGCGCTCCGGGTCGGCGTGCGCGGTCAGCTCGGGCGGCGAGACGTCGAGGTGCAGATGGACGTCGGTACGGGTGTGGTTCCCGGAGCCCGAGGCCATGCTCCCGCGCGCCCCGGCGACCATGTTGGCCTCCTTCAGCACGCCGGAGAGGTACGGCCACACCTCGAAACGGCGCTGGCGCAGCGGTACGACCCCGTTGTCCAGCCGGGACAGGTCGAGAAGGGTCTCGACCAGGCGCCCGAGGCGCTCGGTCTGCTTCAGGGCCGTGCGCATCGTCTCGGTGTCCGGCTCGGCGATGCCGTCGACGACGTTCTCCAGGACGGCCCGCAGCCCCGCGATGGGCGTGCGCAGCTCGTGCGAGACGTTCGCGACCAGCTCCTTGCGCTGGCGGTCCTGGGCCTCCAGCTCGTCGGCCATGACGTTGATCGTCTCGGCCAGGTCGCCCAGCTCGTCCCGGCGGTTCTCCCGCACCCGGCGCGTGTAGTCGCCCTGCGATATCGACCGGGCCACCGCGTTCATGTCGTCCAGCGGCGCGGTGAGCGAATGGGCCACGAACTGCGTTATCAGCAGTGTGGCGATCATCGAGAAGACCGTGATGAAGCGCAGCTCCGTCTTGGTGTGCACCGCGACGATCGACAGACCGGTCGTGATCAGCACCGAGACGACGACGAGCGCGCCCAGCTTGGTCTTGATCGAGAACGGGCGTACGGCGCCCCAGGGCTCCTCCCCGGGGCCTCTCGGTCCGGCCGGCCCCCCGCTCATGGCGTCGGCGTCTCCAGGGCGTAGCCCACACCGTGCACGGTGCGGATCCGCTCGGCGCCGATCTTCCGGCGCAGCGCCTTGATGTGGCTGTCGACCGTGCGGGTGCCGGAGGCGTCCGCCCAGTCCCACACCTCGGCGAGCAGCTGCTCACGGGAGAGCACCGCGCGCGGGGTGTTCGCCAGGCACACCAGGAGGTCGAACTCGGTGGGGGTGAGGTGGACGTCCTCGCTGCGCACCCGGACCCGGCGCTGTGCGTGGTCGATCTCCAGCTCGCCGAGGCGCAGGATGCCGGAGCGGGGCGTGGAGGCCGCGATGGCCGCCCGCTCCACCCGCCGCAGCAGCACGTGCACGCGTGCCGCCAGCTCCCGCATGGAGAACGGCTTGGTCATGTAGTCGTCGGCGCCGACCCCGAGGCCGACCAGCATGTCGGTCTCGTCGTCCCGCGCGGTGAGCATCAGCACCGGCACCGGACGGGCGGCCTGCACGCGCCGGCAGACCTCCAGACCGTCGAAGCCCGGCAGCATGATGTCGAGGATCAGCAGGTCGGGCTGCCAGGCCTCGGCGGTGTCGACGGCCGCCGGACCGTCGCCCGCTGTTTGCACGAGGAACCCCTCGGCGCGCAGGCGGGCCGCGATGGCGTCGACGATCGTGGGGTCGTCCTCGACGACCAGAACCCGGCGCTGGGCGCCCGGAGTGGCCGTCGCCGTGCCGTTGTGCGAGGTGTGTGTCTGCTCCATCGCCCGCCCCTGTGTGCTTTCCGGAACCAGTGGGGTGATCCCATGACTGCGATTGACGCTTGAATGATCCGCGTCAGGGATGCACATTACGGTGACAGGAGGCGCACTCGCTATCCAGGGCGGACGGCAAGGTGAACGACGTCCGGAACGCCCCGGGCAACCGGGATCTCTTCGGTACGCACCCGTTGGAACCCGGCATTCCGCAAGGATCCCTCGAATTCCGCAGAGGGCTGCGCCGACCATACCGCCAGTACCCCGCCCGGCCTCAACACCCTTGCGCAGCCTGCGAGTCCGGCCGGTGAGTAGAGCCCCTGGTTGCCCTCGTCGACGGTCCAGCCGGGGCCGTTGTCGATGTCCAGGCACAGTGCGTCGAACGTGTCCGATGTCTCATTGACGTAAGTAACCAGATCGTTCTGGACGATCGTTGTCCGCGGATCGTCGAACGCACGGGCGGAGAGCGGAGAGAGCGGGCCGTCCCGGTGCCAGCCGACGATCGCGGGCTCCCGTTCCACGACGGTGATCCGTCCCCAGCGGGGGTCCTGTGCGGCATGGGCGAGCGAGAACCCGACGCCCAGCCCGCCGATCAGCACTGCCGGTTCGCTCCGCCCGTCCAGCGCCTGGCGGGCGGCGTCCACGAGCAACCGCTCCGAGCGGCCGTCGGAGGTGTCCATCAGGAAGCAGCCGTTGGCGATGATCTGCAGGAGCTCCCCGTGTCTGCGCAGCACCACCTCGCCGTACGGCCCCTCGCGCCGGTCCAGGACGACGGGAGAACCAGGAGGGCCGACATGCGCGGAGGTTGCGGAGGCTGAGCTGGTCATGGCGGCCATCCTGCCCCAACAGGGCTTTGCGGCCACGCGAATTACGGGTGGCGGGCAGCCGCACGGGTGTCACCCGTTCGAGGGGACGCCCGGCGCTTCGCGCCCAAGGGTGACCGGATGCGGCTCGTATGGTTCCTCCTGACCCCTCTTGGTTCTTCAGAAAATCCTGTGAATCGTCCCCCGGGTGGCCTCGGTCATAGACAGCGCCTCCTGGCACGGCGAAGGGTGGGGTGAAACGGAAGGAGCGCCTCACCGTGGAACGGACCGCGAGGGCCGCATCGACGCCCACGCCCGAGCCCCTTCCCGCCGGGGACGTCGCCGCCCTCCTCGACGGCGTGCCCCGTCAGCGAGGCCCGGTCGCGGCCACCGCCCAGGCAACCCCCCGCCCCGCCCTCCCGTCGTACGCCTGGCGCCCGACCGCCCGGCGTCTGCTGCCCTGGCGGCTGCTCCCCACTCCCACCGGCACCCCGGTCACCTTCACCTACACGGCGCTCCTGGCCCTCACCTCGCTCTTCGCGAGCTACGCGAGTCCCGGCCTGCTGCACGCGCTCTACCAGGACTCCAGCACCGATGTCGCGCACCTGCTGCGCACTCCTGTCTTCGTCCTGCTGGCCAGCGCGCTGTGGATCGCGGGCGGGCTGCTGTCGCCGTTCGCCCTGGCCTTCGTGCTCGTCCTGACCGCGCTGGAGCGGCGGATAGGGGGTGCCCGCGCGATCCTCGTCTTCCTGACGGGCCATGTCCTCGCGACGCTCGCGACCGAGGTCCCGGTCGGCCTCGCGGTCCTGGCCGGCCACCTCCCCGACACCTCCCTGCACCGCCTCGACTACGGCATCAGCTTCGGCGTGGCCGCCAGCATCGGTGCGCTCTCCGGCCTCCTCGCCCCCTGGCTGCGCTGGCCGCTGCTCGCCCTGGTCGGCTACAGCCTCGTCACCGACCTCATCGCCTTCCAGGACCCGATGACCGACTGGGGCCACGTGATCGCGCTGGCCATCGGGACAACGCTGTGGCCGGTGGTACGACGCTGGCGGCAGGAGCGGGCCCAGGACCCGGCCGTCCCCGGCGCCGCCCCCGCCCCCGTCCCCGTCGCCGTCGTCGGCTGAGCCCTCAGGCGCGCCGCGCCGCCGCCAGGCCCTTCGCCGACTCCGGGATGCCGAGGGCCGCTTCCTGTTCGGCCGTGGCGCCGTGCAGGCGGTTGGTGAGCTGGTACGGGTCGGCGGCCAGGTCGTAGAACTCGCGGAAGAGGACCGCGCCGTCGCCCTGCGTGGGCCGGCCCTGCCCGTCGAGGCGGGTGCGGTAGTACTCCGTGTACTGCGTGGACCTGCCGACATGGGTGGCCCAGGTGTGGATCGGCTCCTTGTCCTGCCGGTTCCACCACCATTCGGCGAGGAGGAGGTCGCGGTCGTTGCGGGCGTCGAGGAGCGAGTGGCCGTCGTGAGAGGTGTCCGGGGTGATGCCGGCCGCGTCCAGGAAGGTCGGGGCGATGTCGACATGCCCGGTGAGCCGGTCGTCGACGGTGCCCCTGCCCAGGCCGTGCGCCGGCCAGGACAGCCAGAACGGCACCTCCAGGCTCGGCCGGTACGGCACCGACTTGCGCAGCCAGCCGTGGTCCGCCCAGCACAGCCCGTGGTCGCTGGTGTACAGCACGAGCGTGTTCTCCAGCTGGCCCAGCGCGCGCAGCTTGTCCTGGAAGTCCCGCATCGCGTCGTCCACCGACAGCAGGGTGCGCAACTGGCGCCTGCGCAGCGCCTTTCCCTGGTCGTAGGTGTGCTGCGCGGTGCGCAGGAACGGCGGCTTGTCGCTCTTGTCGCCCTCGTACACGGAGGGCCGGCCCGGCCACTCCGGCACGCGCGCGTGCGCGTACTTCCGCTCCGGGATGTTGAGTTCGTGCGCGCTGCGGGTGGCGACGTACGCGAACCAGGGCCGGGTGTCGGTCCGGGACCTGTCGATGAAGGCGAGGGCGCGGTCCCGGATGACGGTGGTGTTGTAGCCGGGGATGTTCCGGACGGTGCCGTTGTCGTTGTAGTGGCCGTCGTAGTAGGCCACGGGCTCCTGCAGCAGCCACTCGTCGAAGTGCGGCGGGTTGTCGCCGGTGTGCCAGTAGTTGAGGTACTTGCCGAACAGGCCGGTGCGGTAGCCGGCCTCGTGCAACTGGCGCTGCACGGTGGTGTGCTGGTCGAGGTGGTACGGGTGGCGGGTGTCGAGGACACCGTGGTGGTGCGCGTACCGCCCGGACATGATCGAGGCCCGCGAGGGCGCGCAGAGCGGGGTGTTGGCATGCGCCCGCGTGAAGGTCACGCCCTGCCCGCCCAGCCAGTCGGCGGTACGGCGGATCGCCCAGTCCGTCTCCTTCGGCTGGTCGTCGGTGAGGACCAGGAGGATGTTCGGGCGCGGGTCGGTGCGGGGGAGGGGGGAGACCGTCGAGGTCGGCGAGGCCGGGGCCGCCGGGGCCGCCGGGGCCGCCGGAGGGCGGCTCGCGACCGGTGCCGCGGGGGCGGTGCGGGCGGGGGTGGGGGAGCCGGTGCCGTCGTCGTCGATGGCCCGCAGGGTCAACGGGACGGTGGCGCCGGCCGCGACGACGGCGGCACCGGTGAGCACGGCACGCCGTGCCGGCCGCCTGGGCGCCGGCTGCTTCTCGACCATGTGTCCCCCGAGCCCCGTTGTGTGCCGCCGCCGTTCACTGTGAATCTGCTGGCAGTTTCGGCTTCTTTCCTGTGAGTTGCGTTGCGGTGGTGTAGCGGTGGCCTTGCGGAGTCATGGCAGTGCCCCTCTTCTTCCGCCGCAACGGTGCCCAGCGCCGACGGCGTTGTCCGGCGGTGCCTGCCTGCCGGGGCCACTCGCCGTAGTGGGTGCCGGGCGGTTGCCGGGTGCGGCATCGTCGTGGCTGGTCGCGCAGTTCCCCGCGCCCCTTTGGGGCGCGTTTCAGTGGGGCGCGCTTCAGTGGTGGGGCGCGCTTCAGTGGTGGGGCGCGCTTCAGTGGTGGGGTGCGCTTCAGTGGGGTGCGCTTCAGTGGGGTGCGTTTGAGTGGGGCGGGCCTCAGGCGGCCGGGGTCCAGACGTACGGCGTTGTCGTCGTCATCGCCGTGAAGCCCAGGCGCTTCAGGATCGGGGTGCTGTCGTCGGAGGCCTCGACGAGGAGGTAGGGCGCGTTCCGGGCCGCCGCGCGGGATGCGCGGAGGGCCACCAGGGCGCGGTAGATGCCCTTGCCGCGCCACTCGGCCAGCGTGGAGCCGCCCAGCAGCATGGCGAAGTCCGTGCCGGGCCGGAAGGCGACCCAGGCCGCCGACACGACCTCGCCTGCCGCCTCGGCCACGAACACCTCGTTGTCGTCGGGCGCGACCGTGAGCCGGCCCCTGAGGTAGTCGGCGACCCACGCCATGTCCTCGCCCCAGACGGCGGTCTCCAGCCCGGCGATCCGCTCCAGGTCCGCGTCGGCGCTGACCCGGCGCAGGACCACCCCCGGAGGGAGCACCGGGGACTGTACGGCCAGGTCCGCGACCAGGGCGGCCACGACCGTCTCCTGCGGCTCGGGCACGAAGCCCGCCGCCCGCAGCCGGTCGGGGAGGTCCGCCGGGTCGTCGTGCCCGCGCGTCTTCCACTCCACCGCCTCGCCGCGCGCCGCGAAGAAGTCCCGCTGCCGGGCGATCAGCGCGTCCAACTCGGGGCCGCGCACCCCGCCCCAGTCGCGCGGCCCGGTCACGAAGCCGCGGTGCTGGCCGACGACGCGCAGGACGGGGCCGTCGTGCTCGTAGGTGATGCCGGGCGCGGGGACGGGCTGGACGGCGCGCATCTGCCCGTCGTAGGCGGCGAGCAGGGCCGCGGTGGTGTCGGTGTCGGTCACCGGCCGACCGTACGGGGAATGCGCCCGTGCCGATCAACTGTTTTTCGCGGTGTAGGCATCCGCCGTATCTCCCGTACGGCCAGGTCGGCAGCCGATCGCTGACAGCGAACGCACGCTTGGGAACATTCGGTGGCTCACATGCATTGAGTCGGCATAACTCAAGTTGACTGCCGAAGGGGAGATCATGGCTTCGACGTCCGCATCACTCACCCTCCCTGTGCTGCCTCTCGACGGCGAGGTCGTGCTGCCCGGGATGGTGGTCCCGCTGGACCTGAAGGACGCTGATGTACGCGCCGCCGTGGAGGCAGCGCAGGCCGCCGCCCGCACCGAGCCCGGCAAGCCCAGGGTGCTGCTGGTGCCGCGTGTCGACGGGACCTACCCGGGCACCGGTGTGCTCGGGACCATCGAGCAGGTCGGCCGCCTCGCCGACGGCGACCCGGGCGCGCTGATCCGCGGCCGCTACCGGGTACGCATCGGCGCCGGTACGACCGGCCCGGGTGCCGCCCTGTGGGTGGAGGGCACCCGTATCGACGAGAACGTCCCGGACCCGGTGCCCGGTCATGTCACCGAACTGGTCAAGGAGTACAAGGCCCTCGCCACCGCCTGGCTGCGCAAGCGCGGCGCCTGGCAGGTCGTGGACCGGGTGCAGGCCATCGACGACGTGTCCCAGCTCGCCGACAACTCCGGCTACTCGCCCTTCCTGACCACCGAACAGAAGATCGAGCTGCTGGAGACCGTCGACGCGGTCGCCCGGCTCAAGCTCGCCACCCAGCAGCTCCGCGACCACCTCGCCGAGCAGGACGTGGCCGAGACCATCGCCAAGGACGTCCAGGAGGGCGTCGACAAGCAGCAGCGTGAGTTCCTGCTCCGCCGCCAGCTGGAGGCGGTCCGCAAGGAGCTGCGCGAGCTGAACGGCGACGCCGCGAAGGACGGCGAGGAGTCCGACGACTACCGCGCCCGCGTGGAGGCCGCCGACCTGCCCGAGAAGGTCCGGGAGGCCGCCCTCAAGGAGGTCGACAAGCTGGAGCGGTCCAGCGACCAGTCGCCCGAGGGCTCGTGGATCCGCACCTGGCTGGACACGGTGCTGGAACTGCCGTGGAACGAGCGGACGGAGGACGCGTACGACATCCAGGGCGCCAAGGCGATCCTGGACGCCGAGCACGCCGGCCTGGAGGACGTGAAGGAGCGGATCACCGAGTACCTGGCGGTGCGCAAGCGCCGTAACGACCGGGGGCTCGGAGTCATCGGCGGGCGCCGTGGCGGTGCCGTGCTGGCCCTCGTCGGCCCGCCCGGTGTCGGCAAGACCTCGCTCGGCGAGTCGGTCGCGCACGCGATGGGCCGCAAGTTCGTCCGGGTCGCCCTCGGCGGCGTCCGCGACGAGGCCGAGATCCGCGGTCACCGCCGTACGTACGTCGGCGCGCTGCCCGGCCGGATCGTGCGGGCCATCAAGGAGGCCGGTTCGATGAACCCGGTCGTCCTGCTCGACGAGATCGACAAGGTGGGCTCCGACTTCCGCGGCGACCCGGCCGCGGCCCTGCTCGAAGTCCTGGACCCGGCGCAGAACCACACCTTCCGCGACCACTACCTGGAAGTCGAACTCGACCTGTCCGACGTCGTCTTCCTCGCCACCGCCAACGTCCTGGAGGCGATCCCGGAGGCCCTGCTCGACCGTATGGAGCTGGTCCGCCTGGACGGCTACACCGAGGACGAGAAGGTCGTCATCGCCCGTGACCACCTGCTCCCGCGCCAGCTGGACCGGGCCGGTCTCGGCAAGGACGAGGTGACCCTCGACGAGAGCGCGCTGCGCAAGCTCGCCGGCGAGTACACGCGCGAGGCGGGCGTCCGCACCCTGGAGCGCTCGATCGCCCGGCTGCTCCGCAAGGTGGCCGCGCAGCACGAACTCGGCGACCGGGAGCTGCCGTTCACGATCACGGACGAGGACCTGCGGGCCCTGATCGGCCGGCCGCACCACGTGCCCGAGTCCGCGCAGGACCCGGCCGAGCGGCGCACGGCGGTCCCCGGAGTGGCGACCGGCCTCGCGGTCACCGGCGCCGGCGGCGACGTCCTCTTCGTCGAGGCGTCCCTCGCCGACCCGGAGACGGGTGCGGCGGGTCTGACCCTCACCGGTCAGCTGGGCGACGTGATGAAGGAGTCGGCGCAGATCGCCCTGTCCTTCCTCCGCTCGCACGGCGCCGAACTGGAACTCCCGGTCGGCGACCTGAAGGAGCGGGGCGTGCACATCCACTTCCCGGCGGGCGCGGTCCCGAAGGACGGCCCGAGCGCCGGCGTCACCATGACGACGGCCCTCGCGTCGCTGCTCTCCGGGCGGCTGGTCCGCACGGACGTGGCGATGACCGGCGAGGTCTCGCTGACCGGCCGGGTGCTGCCCATCGGCGGCGTGAAGCAGAAGCTGCTCGCCGCCCAGCGCGCCGGGGTGACGACCGTGATCATCCCCAAGCGCAACGAGGCCGACCTGGACGACGTCCCGGCCGAGGTGCTGGACAAGCTCGACGTCCACGCCGTGACCGACGTCCGGCAGGTCCTGGAACTGGCGCTCGCGCCCGCCGTGAACGGCGCGGCGCCGGAGGTTCCGGTAGCGGCGTGACGGACGCTGCCGGAAGCAGAGAAGGCCCGGGTCCCCGCGAGGGAACCCGGGCCTTCGCCCTGCGCGTCAGCCGGTCACCCGTTGGCGAGTGCCACCACTCGGTCGACGGCCCCGTTGAACTTGTCGTGGTCCCCGACCGTCGGTCCGGTCGAGGTGTACTGCCACATCGTGTACGTGGACCAGCCGGCCGGCAGCGTGCCCACGTCCGAGGCGTACCGGGCGACCCACAGCGGGTTGTTGGCGCCGAAGCCGCTGTAGTTGCCGGTGCAGTCCTTCCACCAGCTGGTCGCCGTGTAGATGACGGCGGCCCGGCCCGTCCGGGCCTTGTACCGGTTCAGGAAGTCGGTGATCCAGGTGACCATCCCGCTCGCGGATTTGCCGTAGCACGCTCCGCCGTACGGGTTCCACTCGATGTCGAGGACGCCGGGCAGGGTCCGGCCGTCCTGGGACCAGCCGCCGCCGTGGTCGACGAAGTAGTCGGCTTGGGTGGCGCCGCCCGTGGTGTCCGGGGTCGCGAAGTGGTACGCGCCGCGGGTCATGCCGACGTCGTAGGAGCCGTTGTACTGCTGGGCGAAGTAGGGGTTGGTGTAGTACGTGCCTTCCGTGGCCTTGGAGTACGCCCATCTGACCCCGCTGCTCAGCAGGGTCGGCCAGGCGACGTCGCCCTGGTAGCTGGCGACGTCGACACCCTCGGTCTGGGTGGCGAGGCCGGTCTTGGGCGTGCCGCTCTGGCCGTCGTGGGCCAGGACGCCGATGCCCATGTACGCCGAGCCGCGGACCGGGACCGCCGGGCCGGACGCCTCGGCGTGGGCGGGGATCGGGGAGAGCGCCGCGAACAGCAGCGTGAAGAGGGTGGTGAGGAGCGTGGGGGTGGGTCTGTGCACGGGCATGACGTGCCTCCGTGGGGTGAGGTGAAGATCCCAGATATGCCAGAGGCGGTCGGTCAACGCGGTGCGACACGACGCGGTGTCACACGGCGTGCCGCCATCTGCCAGCGTGGGCATGCCGTCGGTCTCCTGGGCGCAGACGCCACGCACGGGCCGGATCCCCGGGGAAGGGGGTCCGGAGGCTGCCGCTGGTCTGAGCCTGCGGAATACTTGGCGAGCTGCGGCGATGACGGGGATTGACGGAAACTTTCAGGACTGTGAAACCGATCAGGGGTGCTGACGTGCACGAGGACGAACAGGGCGACGGACAGCGCCCCGCCACCGGGCTGACGCCGAGTGGTGCGGACCAGGAGTTCCTGGCCCTGGAGCGCGAGTTGACGGTGCTGCTGCGCCGCGCCCGGGCCAGCCAGGGCGAGATGGCCCGGGAGGTCCACCCCGACCTGGAGTCCGCCGCGTACGGACTGCTCGTGCGGCTCGACGAGTGCGGCGGCCAGCGCGCCACCGAACTGGCCGGCTACATCGGCGTCGGCAAGGCCACCATGTCCCGCCAGCTGCGCGCCCTGGAGGAGCTCGGCCTGATCGCCCGGGAGCCCGACCCGGCCGACGGGCGGGCCTGGCTGGTCGCCCTCACCGACGAGGGCCGGCGCCGGGTCGGCACGGTCCGCGAGGCCCGCCGCGGCCGCTACGTCCGTCAGCTCGCCCACTGGGACCGCAGCGAGGTCGCGGAACTGGCCCGGCTGCTCCAGCAGTTGAACGGCGTCATGGAGAAGTAGCCGCCACGCCGTCGCCGGGAGCCGCACGGCTTGCCGTCGCCGGGAGCCTCACAGCTCGACGTACACCACCGTCGCGTCGTCGTGCGTCTTGCTCCGCCGCAGGAACACCCGCTCCTCCCGGTCGGCCTCCTCCAGCTCCCGCACCCGGTCGACCAGCGCCCGCGCCCCCTCCTTGCGGACGACGTCGAGGAGGGCCGTCCAGTCGCCCTCGCGGAACTTCTCCGTCCAGCGGGTCGCCCCGTCCGTGAGCGCGGCCAGCGCGCGGACCTCGGCGCGGGGCACGGTCCCGGTGACCGCGCGGGCGGCCACCGAGGGATCGGCGGCGGCCGTGAAGAAGCCGCCCTCCCGGTTGCGGACCGTGGCGTCGGCGATCGCGTCCGAGGCGAGCGAGGCGCGGGGCACGCGGTCGAGCCGGTCGTCCAGGACCGGGGTGACCGTGCCGCCGGGGGACCTCAGGAGCAGCGCGGAGTCGGACAGGACCAGGAACTCCACCGTCTCCTCGGACCAGCGGCTCAGCACGACCGTCGCCTGGGGCGTACGCGGGTGAGAAAGGTCACAGGTGTCACCGTGTGCGGCCGCTGTGCGGTCGATCGCCCGTTCGAGGATCTCCCGCAGCGTCAGATCTCCTCGCGAAACGGTCAGTTCGGTCAGCGCGCCGCCTAGCCGCGCGGTGAACCAGGGGACGGAATGCAGACACCCGGTGCCGTCCCGCGGCGGGGTGACCCCGTCCAGGACGATCAGGCAACCCCCCTGTCCCGAGGCGGGAAGCCCGACACCGGCGAAGTCCTCGTTGGGGCGGTCGGGGGCGCCGGGTTCCGAAACGACTTCAGTACGCATTCGGCCAGTCTGCACGACCCCTTCACGCGCTTCACCAAAGGCTGGCAACGACCCCGGAATTGATACGGTCCCGCAGGTCAGCCGCCTGTTTTGGGGTGGAATGACGCACTCCGGGAAGGTGCGGTGGCGAATCCTGCCAAAGCCTGCCGTCCGCGTCCAACCGGCCAGCCGGAAAAGGCACCCGCACGGTCCGCCGGAACTTGCCCGCCAACTCCCCTCCGATGTTCACTCCTTCGGGTGGCGGCTGGAGTGATGCGAGACCACTGCCCACCGGCGCTGGGAGGGTCGGGGACCGTACGAATCGGGTGCACGCACCACTTGGCACCGAAATGCCGGGGATTATGACGGGGTGCCACCCAACCCCTTGGGTACACGAGTTCAGGAATGCGAGCACCGGTGCAGAAGACGCGGCCTCGGCGCGCAGGCAAGAAGACGGCCTCCGAAACGGGCGCCGCGGCCCCCGTCGGCACCGGCCGCCCCAAGCACGTCCGTACCCGGCTGATCGTGGCCGTGGCCGTGGTCGCCGCCGCGATCGCGGGAGCCGGAGCACCCGCCCTGCTCACCGCCTCCGGGCAGCTGAGCGACTCCCAGGACCTGGTGACCCTGGCCGGCCGCACCCAGGACGCGCTGGCCCTCGCCAACTCGCTGGCCGACGAGCGCGACGAGGTCACCTCCTACATCGCGGCGGGCCGCCCCAAGTCCAAGGCGCCCGCGGAGGACCGCAGCGCCCGTGTCGACCGCCAGGTCGAGGACCTGCGCGCGGACACCGACGCCCCCGGCTGGCTGCGCACCGACCTCGACGGCATCGCCGCCGTCCGCCGCGCGGCGCTCACCGGCAAGAGCACGGCCCTCGAAACCCACGAGGCGTACACGCAGACCATCACCGAACTGCACCGGCTCGCCGAGGAACTGGCCGAGCAGATGCCCCCGAGGGCCGGCTCCGGCGCCTACGCGCTCGCCGAACTGGACTCCGCCGTCCAGCAGTCCGCGGCGGCCCGGGGCCTGCTGCTCGCCGCCCTGAACATCCCGAGCACCACCCAGACCACGATCGACCCGATCACCGGTCTGCCCACCACCAGCACCACCACCTCCGAGGCCGACAAGAAGCAGCGCGACGCGCTCGCCGCCGCCGCCCAGCAGGCCCGGCTGCGCGCCGACGCGGCCCTCGCCGACTTCCGCGACACCGCGCCCAAGACGGCGGTCGACTCGTACGACTCCACGGTCACCGGCAACGACGTCAACGACGCCGACAAGTACCTGGCCGCCCTCACCGACCAGCCGACCCTCTCGGACGACGACCTCGGCACCGGCACCAAGAAGCTGGACGCGGCGCTGACCGCCCGGGTCGAGCTGATGCGGGGCGTGGAGTCGGCCCTCTACGACCGCCGCACCAAGGACCTCGCGGTCCTCCGCGACGACGACGTCACCGCGCTGGAGATCCGGGTCGCGGTGCTCGGCGCCCTGATGCTGGTCGCGGTCGGCATCGCCACGGCCATGGCCCGCACCCTCACCCGCCCTCTCTCCGTGCTCCGCCGGGGCTCGGCCCGCCTCGCCGAGGCGGAGGACCCGCGCACCGCGGAACCGATCGCCTTCACCGGCCGCAACGACGAGTTCGCCCAGGTCGTCCGCTCCGTCAACGCCCTGCACGCGCACGCCGCCGAGCTCTACGACCGCATCGCCACCCTGGAGACCGACCGCAAGCACCTGGTCGGCCAGCGCCAGAAGATGGCCGACGCCCGCGAGGAACTGCGCGCCGAGGTCACCGACGCCGCCGGCCAGCTGGAGCGGCTGCGCACCAGCATCGGCTCCACCTTCGTCAACCTCGCGCTGCGCACCCTCGGCCTGGTCGAACGCCAGCTGGCGGTCATCGAGACCCTGGAGGAGCGCGAACAGGACCCCGACCGCCTGTCGACCCTCTTCAAGCTCGACCACTTCGCCACGGTCATGCGCCGCCACAGCGAGAACCTCCTGGTCCTCGCCGGCACCGAACACGTCCAGCAGCACGCGGGCCCGATCCCGCTGGTGGACGTCGTCCGGGCGGCGGTCAGCGAGATCGAGCGCTACGAGCGGGTCCGGATCGCGTCCCTCCCCCCGCACGCGCACGTGGCCGGCTTCGCCGCCGACGACCTCTCCCACCTCCTCGCCGAACTCATGGAGAACGCCACCGCGTCCTCCCCGCCCGACGTCCCCGTCGAGATCTCCGGCTGGCTGCTGGAGAGCGGCGAGGTCATGCTCTCCGTCCAGGACGAGGGCATCGGCATGACCGCCGACCGCATGGTCCGCCTCAACGGCCGACTCGCCGAGTTCGACCCTGAGTCGCCCTACGACCAGGAGGGCGAGGACGGTCTCGGCCTCGGCCTCTACGTGGTGGCCCGGCTGGCCCACCGGCACGGCGTCCGCGTCCAGCTGCGCGAGCAGAAGCAGGGCGGGGTGGCCGCGGTCGTGGTCCTGCCCCAACCGCTGCTGGCCCAGGCCCCGCCGGCGGTCCCCTCGGCCACGACGACCCCGGCCGGCGCCCACGCCTTCTCCCTCCCCGGCGCGGACGCGGAGGTCAACTCCAACGTTCTGTACGGCCGCTCCACGTCCGGCGACCCTCTGGTGACGCTGGCGGAGAAGGCGGTACGGGAGGCGGACGAGCAGCCCGCCCACGAACAGGCGGCCCTGCCGAAGCCGGCGGCACCCGAGCCGACGGCCCGCCCGAAGGCGCCCGCGGAGACGTTCGCCGAGACGACGATGGAGCTCCTGGTCCCGCTGGAGCCGGAGACGGGTGCGGGGGCGGGGGCGGGGGCGGGAGCGGCCGGGGAGCGAGCGCACCCTGCCGACGCCGAGACGAGGACGCGACCGCAGCCCGCAGCCGCCGACGGTGAACTTGCCCCGCTGGGGCCACCCGCACTTGACAACGAAAGCCGCACGGGTGGTGCGGGTGGGAACGACCTCGGCGAAGCCGAGGAGCACACCCGCCCGCGGCTCGCGCCCGCCGACGGCGAGTACGCCCCGCAGGGGGACGCCGAGGCGGACGACGACGAGGTCACCAGCAAGGGCCTCCCCAAGCGCACTCCCAGGATCACCGCTCCCGCCCCACCGCCCCGCCAGCGCAGCACCGGCGTCGACGCGGACGCCCTCCGCCGCAGGCTCGGCGGCTTCCGCCGGGGCGCCGACGCCGGCCGGCGTGACGTGGAGGCGGAGATCGCCGAGCAGACGGGGCAGAACAAGGTGCCGAGCACCGCACGAGCCGTACCCGCAACAGCCGTATCCGAAGAAGCCACGGGGGGCACTGTCGAGGAGGCAAGCAGTTGACCGCGCCCAGTACCTTCGGACTGAGCAGTGAGGCTCGTAACCTGCACTGGCTGCTGAGCAACCTCATCGAGGAGGTGCCCGGTATCCAGTCGGTCGCCGTGGTCTCCTCGGACGGGCTGCTCCTGCTCTCCTCGGACCCCGGCCGCAACGAGGAGGCCCGCGAGGCCAGGAACGAGAAGCGGAAGGGCCCGCGCGGCTCCTCCGCCGACCTCGCCACCATCGTCTCCGGCATCGGCAGCCTCACCGTCGGCACCGCCAAGCTGATGGAGTTCGGTCCGGTCAAGCACACGATGGTCGCGATGGACGAGGGCAGCCTCTTCGTCATGTCGATCAGCGACGGCTCGCTGCTGGGTGTGCACGGCAGCGCGGAGTGCGACATGAGCGTGGTGGCATATCACATGGCACTGTTCGTCGGCCGCGCCGGCCACGTCCTCACCCCCGAACTCCGCACCGAGCTACGCCAGTCACTGGAGGCCGACGCGCCGAGGAGCGGCCGATGAGCAACGCGCCGAAGAACCGCAGGCAGAACCTCCCCGTACGCGGCGGCGACCGCAAACCCGCCCGCGTCCGCCCCTACTCGCTCACCGGCGGCCGTACCCGCTTCGGCCACGTCCTCCTCGTGGAGACGTTCGTGGCCGCCCTTGAGGCCCCGGAGGAGCGCAAGGAACTGACGAATGGTTCCCTCAACACCCGGGTGATGCCGGAGATGCGGGCCATCGTCGAACTGTGCCGCCGTATGCGCACGGTGGCCGAGATCGCCGCGCTGCTGAAGATGCCGCTCGGTGTGGTCCGGGTCCTGCTCAGTGACCTCGCGGACCAGGGAAAGATCCGTGTGTACGGCACCGGGACGGGGCACGGCGCCGGCCGCCCGGACCGCGCTCTGCTGGAAAGGGTGCTGAGTGGACTACGCCGTCTCTGACGTCACCGGCGTCAACCCGCTCCTCGACGGGGAGGAGCACGAGCGGTCCTGGCAGACGGACCGCAGCCGGGCCCCGATCGCCACGAAGATCGTCGTGGCCGGCGGCTTCGGTGTCGGCAAGACCACGCTGGTCACGGCCGTCTCGGAGATCACGCCCCTGCAGACCGAGGCGCTGATGACCGAGGCGAGCGAGGAGACCGACGACCTCACCGCCACGCCCGGCAAGACGACCACCACCGTGGCCATGGACTTCGGCCGCATCACGCTCGACGACGACCTGGTGCTCTACCTGTTCGGCACGCCGGGCCAGCAGCGGTTCTGGTTCATGTGGGACGACCTGGTGCGCGGCGCGATCGGCGCCGTCGTCCTCGCGGACACCCGGCGCCTGAAGGACTGCTTCCCGGCGCTGGACTACTTCGAGAGCTGCGGACTGCCGTACGTCGTCGCGGTCAACCACTTCGACGGCAGCGAGCGCTTCGAACCCGAGGACGTGCGCGAGGCATTGACGATCCCTCCGCACATACCTGTAATGATCATGGACGCCCGCCGTCGGATCTCGGCCATCGAGACACTGCTGTCACTGGTCGCCCACGCGCTGGACGAAACCCCCGAGTAGCACCCCGGGTAGATCTTCTGAACCCTTAGGAGCCACCACCGCATGCGGAAGATACTCGTCGTGGGGGCCGGCCAGGCCGGTCTCCAGCTCGCCCTCGGCCTCCAGTCGCACGGCTACGAGGTCACCCTGATGTCGAACCGGACCGCGGACGAGATCCGCTCCGGGCGGGTCATGTCGACGCAGTGCATGTTCCACACGGCACTGCAGCACGAGCGCGATCTCCAGCTGAACTTCTGGGAGTCCCAGGCCCCGAAGATCGAAGGACTCGGCGTCTCGGTCGCCGCCCCCGGCTCCTGGGCCGAGGGTCCCGCGGCCCGTGCCATCGACTGGGTGGGCAAGCTCGACGGGTACGCGCAGTCGGTCGACCAGCGGGTGAAGATGGCCGGCTGGATGGAGACCTTCGCCCAGCGCGGCGGCCAGCTGGTCATCCACGGCGCGGCCGTCGGCGACCTGGACTACTTCGCCCGCACGTACGACCTGGTGCTGGTCTCGGCCGGCAAGGGCGAACTGGTCCAGATGTTCGGCCGCGACGCCTCCCGCTCCCCCTACACGGAGCCGCAGCGCGCCCTGGCCGTCTCCTACGTCCACGGCCTCGGCCCCCGCCCCGAGCACCCGGACTACTACGCGGTCCGCTGCAACCTGGTCCCCGGCGTGGGCGAACTCTTCGTCATGCCGACCCTCACCACCTCCGGCCCCGCCGACATCCTCTTCTGGGAGGGCATACCCGGCGGCCCGCTGGACGTCTTCAACGGCGTCAAGGACCCCTCGGAGCACCTCTCCCTGACCCTGGAACTCATGGAGCGGTACACGCCCTGGGAGCACGCGCGGGCCACCAAGGTCGAACTGACCGACGCCGGCGGCACCCTCGCCGGCCGCTACGCCCCCACCGTCCGCAACCCCATCGGCCGCCTCCCCGGCGGCGGCCTGGTCCTCGGCGTCGCGGACGTCGTCGTCGCCAACGACCCGATCACGGGCCAGGGTTCCAACTCGGCCGCCAAGTGCGCCGCCTCCTACCTCGCCTCCATCCTCGAGAACGGCGAGAAGGAGTTCGACGAGACCTGGATGCAGGAGACGTTCGACCGCTACTGGAACACGGCCCAGCACGTCACCAAGTGGACGAACGCCATGCTGGCGCCCCCGCCGGAGCACATCCTCAACCTGATCGGCGCCGCGGGCCAGCTCCCCCCGGTCGCCGACCGCTTCGCCAACGGCTTCAACGACCCCTCCGACTACGAGAACTTCTTCTACGAGCCGGAGAAGACGGAGGCCTATCTGGCCTCGGTGGCCGGGGCCTGACACTTCTCCGACCCGCGGTCGAGCTGTCGTTGACGGTCGTCATCGGTCGTCGTCGGCCACCCTCGGACGGCCCGGAGACGGTCCGAGGGTGGTCCGGCACGCCCAGTTCCCTTGAAACGTGAACGATGACGACCCGGCCATGTGAGACCTAGGGTTCTCGCATGGGGGAGTTCATGGTGGAGGCCCTGCTCAGCGCGGTGTTCGTCGGTGCCACCGTTGCAATGGGGCGTGATGCTCGGCGAGTTCACCGAGTTCGCCGCCGTGGGATCCGGACGACCGGCACTGTCGTCGACATCCGGGAAACGACGGACGGGGACGGGGACGCACAGCTGTACCCTCGGGTCCGCTACGCGCTCCCGGACGGCCGGAAGGCCACGGGTGAGGGCGGAGCACACGCGGTGCGCAGCCCACTGTCCGAGGGCGACGGAGTCGAGCTCCTGTACCGGCCGGAGGATCCCGAGCGGATCATCCTGATCGCCTACGACAGGCACATGAACATCTGGGTCTACGGTGGGATCTCCCTGTTCTTGGGGGCCATGGCACTGCTCTGGGCACTCTCGGCGATCGTCTCCCTGCTGCGATCCGCCTGAGCCATGTCCTCATGTCCACCGGTGGGGAAGACGACCTCGTCCGGGTGCTCTCGATCGAGGGGGTTTTTCGTGCGTGGTTACTGGGATCCGCTGCCCACGGCACGGCAACTCGTCGTCGCTGCGGCATCGACGAGGGAAGTCTTCTCGGGCGTCTGGGCGGAACGGAACTGGCGCAACGTCCCAGGCCCGTTCTACGGTGCGGCCACCGACTCCATGGCCACCGGCCGGCTGGATGCACCGCACCATATTGCCTACGACGACGACTACGGGGACGGCTTCGGAACGGAGTTCGTCTACCGCCAGCCCGTGAGTGAAAGGGAGACCGAGGCAGTGGTCTCGGCTGCCCGCCTGGAGCTGTACAGCGGTTACGGCTGGGACGGCGACGACCACTGGACCCCCGACACCGTCCGCGCGTGGTGGCGCGACCGAGGCCGCGTCCGCGAGTGGGCGCTGGCCATCGCGGCCGACTGGGGCGCCGGCACCCACCCGGGCTGGGGCAGCAACGGGTCCGCCCAGTTCCAGGAGCACTATCACGACGCCGCCCAAGGCCACCTGGACTTCGTCGCCTACATCGACGACGGACTGCAGGCGTATCTGCGCGGCTACACCTTCTGGCTGGACCAACGCCGCGCACCCCGCCGCGGTGAGGCCCTGCCGGCCCTCTGACACCGTGTGCCGCCTGCCTTGCCTCCCTCCGAACCGTCCCTGCGCGGCATCCCCCGGCCACGGACGTGACCTGAGGCGTCCCCGCCTTGGGCGCCGCCCGTCGGTGGAAACCGCCGACGCTCCTGCCGGAACGGTGACCATGGCCGGCCCGGGAGCGGGCAGCCGTAGCAAGCCCGTGTTCGCGTTGCCCAAGGGCGGAAAGACCAGGGACGTACCGCTTCCCGGCCCCGTGGCCGACGCGCTCAGGGCTCAGGACCCGGACGGCGATCTCGGCGGTGTACGCCAGGCCGGCATCCTCTCGGACGGCCCACAGACGGCCCACAGACGGCCCACGGCCCCGTGTGCAGCCGGTCGGTTCGGCGGAAGCCGCTGGTATAAGCCTTGCGAGGCCTTCCGCTTGCCTCTCCGAACCGGGGAGGGCAGAGGCGTACCTCCCCTCGGTGGCAGGCGCCGCCTGATCCGGCCGGATCTCGGCCGCGGGTGCGTGGTGGTTGCTCGCGCAGTTCCCCGCGCCCCTTCGGGGGCGCGCTGCCGTAGCGCCCCGTCAGGGGCGCGGGGGACTGCGCGACCAGCCACGACGGTGCCGCACCCGACCACCGGCCGGTGCCCGTCGCGGCGCCCCCGGCCCAGCGCATACGCTGATCGCATGACCCCGCAGGCCGCCACCCCCGCCTACCGCAGGCTGTCCGTCGAGGAGCGGCGCAGTCAGCTGCTCGACGCGGCCCTCTCCCTCTTCGCGCACCGCGTGCCCGAGGACGTGTCGCTCGACGACGTGGCGGAGGCGGCCGGGGTCTCCCGCCCCCTGGTGTACCGCTACTTCCCCGGCGGCAAGCAGCAGCTCTACGAGGCCGCCCTCAGGTCGGCCGCCGAGGAGCTCGAGCACTGCTTCGACGAGCCCCGTGAGGGCCCCCTCCTGCCCCGTCTCGCCCGCGCCCTCGACCGCTACCTCGCCTTCGTCGACCAGCACGACGCCGGCTTCAGCGCCCTGCTCCAGGGCGGCAGCGTGGTCGAGACCTCGCGGACGACGGCGATCGTGGACGGCGTACGGCGGGCCGCCGCGCAGCACATTCTCAGCCACCTGGACGTCGCCGCCCCGGGCCCCCGGCTGCGGATGACCGTCCGGATGTGGATCACCGCCGTCGAGGCGGCCTCCCTCATCTGGCTCGACGAGGACAAGCAGCCGCCCGTCGACGAGCTGCGGGACTGGCTGGTCGACCAGTTCGCCGCCGTACTCAGCGTGACCGCGCGCCGCGACCCGCAGACCGCCGCCCTCGTCGACGCCCTCGCGGCGGATGTCTGAAACTGGTGCCGTGAAGAGTCAGGACACCCCCTTCGAGGGCGGCCCCATGGACGGGCGGGTGCTGCCCGTGCTGCTCGGCATGACCGGCCACCCACCGAAGACGTACCGCATCCCGGTCCCGGACCCGGCCGGCGGGCCGCCCACGGTCCTGGTCTACCGCCGCGTGCCCCGCGGGCAGAGCGTGGGGGTCCCCCCGCGCGAGCGAAGCCGAGCGTGGGGGAGTCTGGGCCTGTCCCAGGGCTGGAAGTACGAGTACGACCCGACGGGCAGGGGCGGCGGGGCGGGCGGCGGCAGGCCGAAGTGGCCGTGGTCGAAGCCGGACCCGGATCCGGCCCCCGCACCGGACGCGACGCCACCCGGCGGGCCGGACGACGCCCACGGGTGACACCGACCGGTGACACCGTCGGGGGATATGACTGGGCCGAATCGCCGCACTCGCCGCGCGGGCCACGCATACACGTCTGATAATCACGTGATCATCGCGATGTGGAACGGAGAGACCGTCCCGCATCGGAGGTGATGACGTGCCAGGAAGGTTTCTGCGTCTGGCCTGTACGGCCGCGGTGGCGGCGGCCCAGGCGGTCCTCACGCCCCTGCCCGCACTCGCCGCACCCGACCCGGGGCGGCCGGTCGCCGAGCTGCTGACGGACCTTCAACAGGCGTACCGGCAGGCCGAGCAGGCCACCGAGACCTACAACGCGGCCGAGGAGCGGCTGAACCGGCAGCGCACCGAGGTGAACCGGCTGAACGGCGAGCTGGCCGAGGCCCGGCTCTCCCTGCACAGCAGCAAGGACGAGGCGGGCCGGCTGGCCCGGCAGCAGTACCAGAGCTCCACCGGGCTCTCCCCGTACCTCCGCCTGCTCCTCGCCCGCGACCCGCAGCACGCGCTCGACGAGGGCCATGTCATCGGCGAACTGGCACGCCGGCGGGCGAAGACGGTGGGCCGGCTGGCCGACGACGAGCGCAGACGGGCCGACCTGGCCCGCCGGGCCCGCAGGGCACTCGACACCCGACTCGCCCTCGCCGAGGGGCAGAGGAAGCAGCGTGACGAGGTACGGGCCCGCCTCTCCGACGTGGAGCGCATGCTCGCTTCCCTCACCCCCGACCAGCTCACCGCCCTGGCGGACCTGGAGCGGACCGAGACGGCGGACGCCCAGCGGAACCTCACCGCGTCCGGCACCCTGAGCACCACCACGCCACCCCCCTCCCCGGAAGGCGACCGTGCCGTGCGCTACGCGGTGCAGCAGCTGGGCAAGCCGTACCGGTGGGGCGCGGCGGGCCCGGCGTCGTACGACTGCTCGGGTCTGACCTCACAGGCCTGGGACCACGCCGGCACGTCCATCCCGAGGACCAGCCAGGAACAGTGGGCCGACCTGCCCCACGTCCCCCTGAACCGCCTCCGCCCCGGCGACCTGGTCGTCTACTTCCCCGAGGCCACCCACGTAGCCCTCTACCTGGGCGACGGCAAGGTGGTCCAGGCCCCCCGCCCCGGCGCCAAGATCAAGGTCTCCCCGATCGCGGCGAACCCGATCCTGGGCGCGGTACGTCCAGATCCGAAGGCCGGGTCGTTGCCCCGCTACACGCCCCCGAAGCTCCCGGAAGCGGCGACGGACGGCCCGGACGAGGCATTCGGAACTTCACAGCCGACAGCCCCGACGCCCACCTGAGGGGCGCGGGGCTGTATCCGATGTGCGGCTCCGCCGCGCGGGCGCGATCAACCCCCACGCACCCGTACCCGACCCTCAAGCCAGCAGCCCCGAGCTCCTCCACAACCGCCGACCGGCCCCCCGAAGAACCCCGATGTCATCCAGAAAGTCGGTCAGCCGCTTCGCGCCCGTCTGCATGACCTCCCGCCGATGCCCGCTCGCCCGCACCTGTGCGACCGCCTCCCGCCGGTCCAGCCCCACGTTCGTGTACACCTCCGGATTGACGAAGGCGACCGAGAACACCCGCGCGAACTCACCGGAGGTGACCCGCGTGAACTCCTGCGACCACCGGGGCGCCGTCACCATCTGCCGCCGCAGCTCCTCGCGGGCGTACCGCACGTGCCGGGCCTCCTCGACCACGTGGATCCGGGTGACCCCGCGGACCAGGGGCTGGACCCGCTCGTCGGGGAAGGTCAGCCGCTGCATCCAGTCGAGGACCTCCTCGCCCAGCAGCGTGGCCGTGAACGACCCGGGCGTGGTCGAGATCGTCTTGAAGAGGCGGCCCAGGTTCTGGTGGGCCCGGCTCACCGGGTACCAGGGCGCGTCACCGCGCGCTATCAGCCGCGCGAACATCTTGGAGTGCCGGCACTCGTCCTCGATCTCGGTCAGCGCGTAGCGCACATGCGCACTCGTCGCCGACTTGTCGTAGATGTGCCGGACCAGCAGCTGCATCAGGATCAGCTCGAACCAGATGCCCAGCGAGGCCAGCGCGGCGGCCTCGTGCTGGGAGAGCAGGATCCGCTGTTCCTCGGACATCCGCTGCCACATCGGCGTGCCGTACAGCGACACCAGCTCCGGCGGCCAGAACCACTTGCCCTCCTCGAAGGGCGCGTCCCAGTCCAGCTCCTTGTCCGGGTCGAAGGAGTGCTTCGCGGAGGAGACGAGCAGCCGTTCGGCCACCTGCTCGCGGTCCTTGAGCAGGCCGAGCGCGTCCCGCAGTCCGTCGACCGCGTCGGCTTCCGTCAGGGTCGTCATGGCTCCCTCACCTCGTCACCCGGGGGTATGTCGTCGTCCGCTCTTATGAGACCGCTTGTCAGCAAGCCGGTCAATCCCTCGCGCGCGACTTGTTGACTCCGTGTCTACCCCGGTACGGGACCGCTCAGAAGCCGAGCACCGCCCGCATCACCGCCCGGGCGATCGGCGCCGCGTCCCCGCCGCCGCTGATGTCCCCGCGGTCGGCCGCCGCGTCCTCGACCACCACCGCCACCGCCACCTTCGGCTCCAGGTCGCCGTCCGCCTGCGCCCAGGACACGAACCAGGCGTACGGCACCCCGGAGTTGCCGAGGCCGTGCTGCGCCGTGCCGGTCTTGCCGCCGACCGTGGCGCCGCGGATCGCCGCGTTGGTGCCGGTGCCCTCCCGGACCACGTCGACCATGAGTTCCTTCATCCGCACGGCCGTCGCGGGACTCATCACCTGCCGCACCTGCCCCGCACCGCCGGTGGCGACCGTCTCGCCGGTCCGCCGCACGGTCCGCTCCACCAGATACGGCGGATGCGCGAGCCCCCCGTCCGCCACCGCCGCCGCGACCATCGCCATCTGCAGCGGCGTGGCCCGCGTGTTGTACTGCCCGATCGACGACAGGGCCAGCTGCGCCTTGTCCACGCTCGTGTCGAAGGTGCTCGTCGCGGCGGTGAAAGGGATGCGCACCCGGGTGTCGTTGAAGCCGAACGCCTCGGCCGTCGCCCTCATGTCCGCCGCCCCCACGTCCACGCCCAGCTTCGCGAAGACCGTGTTGCAGGACCACTCGAAGGCCGCCCGCAGCGAGGCGTCCGCGCAGCCGTCGCCCTCGTTGGTCAGCCGGGTCGTGGTGCCCGGCAGCCGGTAGGGGTCGGGGGAGCGGGTCGGCGCGTCCAGGTCGGTGACCACGCCCGCGTCGAGGGCGGCGGCCGCGGTGACCACCTTGAAGGTCGAGCCCGGCGGATACGTCTGCCGTACCGCCCGGTTGAGCATCGGCTTCTCCGGGTCCCCGTTCAGCCGCGCCCAGGCCGAGGTCACCGCCGCGCCGTTGCCGGACAGCTGGGAGGGGTCGTACGAGGGGGTGGAGACCAGGGCGAGGATCCGGCCGGTCGCCGGTTCGATCGCGGCCACCGCGCCCTTGCGCGAGCCGAGCCCCCGGTAGGCGGCCTCCTGGGCGTACCGGTCCAGGGTCGTGACGACGTTCCCGCCCGGGTTCACCGCCCGGCCCGTGTCGTTCCACAGCGGGATCGACGCCAGCATCGGGTCGGTCCCGGAGAGCACCCCGTCCTCGGCGTGCTCCAGGAACGTCGTGCCGTACAGCTGCGAGGCGAAGCCGGTGACCGGGGCGTACAACGGGCCCTGCGGATAGGTGCGTTCGTAGCGCAGCTGCTCCCGGCTGTCCCGGGAGCCGGTGACCGGCACGCCGCCGACCAGGATGTCGCCGCGGGGGAGGCCGTAACGGGCGATCGAGTTACGGCGGTTGGCGGGGTTGTCGTCGTACTCCCGCGCCAGGACGACCTGGATGCGGGCGGCGTTGACGAGGAGGGCGAACAGCAGCAGGGCGCAGAGGGCGCGGGCCCGCCGGACGTACCTGGCCGTGCCGGCCCGCCGGCGGCCGTACTCGGTGTTCATGGGGCGACCTGTCCGTCGTAGTGGCGGCGGGCCGAGTCGCTCACCCGGATCAGCAGGGCCACGATCGCCCAGTTGGTGACGACCGAGGAGCCGCCCTGGGCGAGGAACGGCATCGCCATGCCGGTCAGCGGGATCAGTCCGGTCACCCCGCCCGCGATCACGAACACCTGGAGCGCGACGATCGAGGCGAGCCCGACCGCGAGGAGCCGGCCGAAGGGGTCGCGCAGGGCGAGGCCGGCCCGGTAGCCGCGCTCCACGAGCAGGCCGTAGAGGAGGAAGATCGCGGAGAGCCCGGCGAGGCCGAGTTCCTCGCCCGCGGTGGCCAGGATGAAGTCCGACTTGGCGGCGAAGCCGATGAGGATGGAGTGGCCGAGCCCCAGTCCGGTGCCGAGGACTCCGCCGGCCGCGAACGCGAAGAGGGACTGGGCGAGTTGGTTCGGCCCCTGGCCCGCGTCGATCGAGGCGAACGGATGCAGCCAGTCCTCGATCCGGCCGTGCACGTGCGGTTCCAGACGGCCGACGGCGACCGCGCCGAACACGGCGAGCAGCAGGCCGACGGCGATCCAGCCGGTGCGCCCGGTGGCGACGTACAGCATCACGACGAAGAGGCCGAAGAAGAGGAGCGAGGTGCCGAGGTCGCGTTCGAGGATCAGGACGCCGACGCTCACCAGCCAGATGGTGAGGATCGGGCCGAGCACCCGGCCCGTCGGGAACTGCATGAACCACAGCCGGCGGCCCGCGTACGCGAGCGCGTTGCGGTTGGCGGCGAGGTACGCGGCGAAGAACACCGCGAGCAGTACCTTCGCGAACTCGCTGGGCTGGATGGAGAATCCGGCGAACCGGATCCAGATCCGGGCCCCGTTGACGGCCGGGAAGAGGATCGGCAGGAGCAGCAGGACGAGTGCGGCGGCGACGCAGACGTACGCGTAGCGCTGGAGCACGCGGTGGTCGCGGAGCATCAGCACGACCATGATGAAGAGGCCGACTCCCAGCGTGGACCAGACGAGTTGGGCGGGGGCCGCCCGGTCGCCCGGGGTCTGCAGGTCCAGCCGGTAGATCAGGACCAGGCCGAGTCCGTTGAGGAGCACGCCGATCGGGAGCGGCAGCGGGTCGGCGTACGGGGCGCGCAGGCGTACGGCGAGGTGGGCGACGAGCGCGAGCACCCCGAGGCCGGCGCCGTAACCGGCGGCGCCGGGCGGGACGGTGCCGGTCTTTGCCAGGCCGACCGCGCAGTAGCCGTACACGGAGAGCAGGACGGCCAGCACGATCAGGGCGAGTTCGATGCCACGGCGCCGGGGGAGGCGTACGGCGGAGGTGGGGGTCGCGGTCGCCGCCAGGGTGGTTCCGGCCTTGGTCATGTCCGGAACTTACCCAAATAGTGTGAGTTGCGGGTCCTGCGGGTCAGCACCAGCGTGGCGTGCGCCCGAGGGTGTCGATGTCGCGGGCGGGGCCCCAGGCCCAGGTGCCGTCGGTGAGCAGGTACCAGACGCGGTCGCCGTCGACGGGATCGCCGAGGGCCCGGCAGTAGATGGAGACCTCCTCGCCGTTCGCGACGAACCGGATCCGCCGGCTGCCCCGCTCCGGCTGGTCGCGCAGCCAGACGCCGTCCCGCGCGGTGACGACGCCCCGGTAGCGGGCGGGGTCGTTGCCACCGGGGTCGTAGGGGAGGCCGGGGGTGTCGGGGCCGCCGGGGCCGAGGAAGTCGTCGACGGTGCCACCGGTGTTGCCGACGCCGTAGAGGTGGTCGGGGTCATTGAGGCCGTAGGGGTCATTGGGGTCGCCGTATTGGCCGGTCCCCGGGTCGGCACTGCCCCAGCCGTCGTCGGCGAGGGCGGGCGCGGCGCCGCAGAGGGTGACGAGGGCGGTGGCGACGGCTATGAGGGTGCGGCGGGGGTGCATGGTGCCTCCGGCGGGCGATCGGTGCGAACTGGTTATCCGCCACGCTAGGAGGGCTGTGACGGGGCCGCCCTTTGCAGTGAGCCGAAAGTGATCCGCGGGCCGGTGGAGGCTTGTCGCGCAGTTCCCCGCGCCCCTGAGGGGGCGCACCGCAGTGCCCCTTCTTTCAGGGGCGTGGGGAACTGCGCGAGCAACCCCCGCGCACCCGCGCCGTGTCCACCACCGGCACCACCCCTACGGCAGGGTCAACGTCGCCACCGCCCCACCGTCGATCGCGTTCGCGAAACACAACCGCGCCCCCAGCACCTCCGCCTGCCCCACCGCGATCGTCAGCCCCAGCCCGTGCCCCTTGGCCCCGCCCTCCGTCCGGAACCGCTGCGGGCCGTGTGCCACCAGGTACTCGGGATAGCCGTCCCCGTGGTCCCGCACGGTGACCTCCTTGCCCTCCACCGTCAGCACCACCGGCCCCCGCCCGTGCCGGTGCGCGTTGGCGACCAGGTTCCCCAGCACCCGTTCCAGCCGCCGCCGGTCCGTCTCCACCCACACGTCCCGTACGACCTTCACCTCGGTCTCCGTCCCGGACACCCGCACCACCCGCTCGGCCAGCGTGCCCAGCGCCTCCGCGTCGGTCTCCAGCCGCTCCCGGCCCGCGTCGAGGCGGGAGATCTCCAGCAGGTCCTCGGTGAGCGTGCGCAACGCGGCCACCCGGTCCCGCACCAGCTCCGTCGGCCGCCCCGGAGGCAGCAGTTCCGCCGCCGCGTGTAGCCCCGTCAGCGGCGTCCGCAGCTCGTGCGCCACGTCGGCCGTGAACCGCTGCTCGCTCAGCAGCTTGCTCTGCAGCGACGCGGCCATCCCGTCCAGTGCGGCGGCGACCGCGGCCACCTCGTCCTGCGGGCGGGTCGGATCCTCGGTACGGGGGTCGTGCACGCGGGCGTCCAGGTCCCCGGCGCTGATCCGCCGGGCCACCTGGGCGGTGCCGTGCAGCCGCCGGGTCACCCGGGTCACCGCGAACGAGCCGACCAGCAGCGTCGCCCCGATGGCGAGCGCCGACGACCAGAGGATGGAGCGGTCCAGGCCGGCGATGGTGCCGGCCTGCTGGGAGTAGTCGACACCCACCGCGAGCGACCGGTCGCGGTCGGCCGGGCCCGCCGCCCACATCACGGGGTGACCGTCGTCCTGGTCCCTGGCGACCATCGTGCCGCGCTCCCCGGTCAGCGCCAGCGCCCGCAGCCGCGGCGGCAGCCCCCGCGGGTCGACATGGGCGCCCCGCGGCAGCGCGTCCCCCGCCTCGTAGGCGGTCGTCGCCTCCGCGAGCCGGGACAGCGCCTGGTCACGGGCCTGCGCGACGGTCTGGTCGGTGACCGACACATGCACCAGGACGCCGAGCAGCGCGGCCAGCGCACAGCACATCACCGTGATGAACGCCGCCGACTTCGCCGCGAGCGTCCCGGCCCAGTGCGGGAGCCTCATCGCGCCCCCGCCCCCGCCCCCGCCGATGCCGACGCCGGGGCCGAGGCCGACGGCACCGGCGTGCGGGTGTGCCGTCCCTTGCCGGTACGCAGGAACTCGTCCCGGGAGAACACCATCGCCTTCCGCTCCGGATCCCACGCCCAGGTCGTCCGGTACTCGTAGCCGCTGATCCCGGCCGGGGACCGTACGATCACCGTCCGCCCGGCCAGCTCGACTCCGATGATCGCGTCGTTGTCGTCGAGGACCTGTACCAGCCGGTGCTTCTCAAGGGTGTACACGCGCAGCGCGGTCTGGTTCGTCGGGTACAGCCGGAAGCCGAGCGTGAGCTCGTCCCGCCCGTCCCCGGTGAGGTCCCGGTAGTACGGCTTCAGCAGCGGACACCGGGCCCCGCCGCCGCCCGCCGTGCACTGCTTCATCCGGTCCGCGGTCTCGTGGTACGCCCCGTCGGCGCCGTAGTCCGCCGGGTCCGAGGCGATCTCCGCCCCTACGACGGCCACCGGATCCACCCGGCGGATGTCGTCGCCGGGAACCGTGATCCCCTTGACGGTCTCCGTGCTGCCCTCGTCGTAGGGCCAGGCCGGGCTGGACGCCGGCCGCAGGTCGGGCCAGAGCTTCGCGGGGCTGATGGCGGTCGGGGTCGCCCCGGCCGCGCGCAGCCCGCCGGAGTCGCCGCAGCCGGCCGCGGTCACCGTCAGCAGGCCGACGGCGGCCGCGGTCACGGCGGCACGGACGGGACGACGGGCTGGCACGCTGCTCCTGGCTCGGCGGGGTCGGTGGGCGGGGCGGCCCCGGACACCTTAATTCGTGGATTCGTAGGGAAGTCCTTTTTGCGCCCCGGGGGCCGGTGCAGGGGAGAGGCTACTCGGCGAGGTCCTCCAGGAGCCGGGCGGTGGACAGCCCGGCCCGCAGGTAGGCCACGAACAGCTCGTTGTGCAGCGCCCAGGGCGAGCGCCGGGCCCGCACCAGCCGGATCGCCTCCTCGGCCGTACGCCCCTGGTGGACCAGCGCCTGCGCGACCACGAGCCCGGACCGGTTGTACCCGCTGTAGCAGCGCACCAGCACCGACCGCCCGGTGTCCAGGGCCTCGCTGGCCGCCAGCGCGAGCCGCATCACGCCGGCCAGCTGGGTGCCGTCCAGCGGCCCGTCCGGTATCGGCCACACATGGTGTTCGACCCCGGCGGGCGGACCGTGCCCGGGCAGCCGCAGCAGACTCTGCACCAGGTCGAACTCGTCCCGCACCACGGCGGACTCCAGCCGCCCCGAACGCCCCCGGAACTCGTGGCCGCCCATCCACAGCCCGGGCAGCACCTCGCTCCATGGACTGTCCGGAGCCGGTACGTCGTACTGCTCACCACGGATCCGCACCCGGCGCCTCCCCGCTGCGCGCGCCAACCCCTGTCAAAGGTAGCGGGGTTCTTGCCCCTGGAGCACCCCGCCTGTTCCCATGGTCGAGGGGTGATGACGCAATGAGCGGACTGCGCGTCGTGCCGACCTGGCGGCACGGCCAGGAGCGACTGTACGTATGCCTCACGGACGGAAGGAACATCGCCTGGTACGACCGTGAGGCGGGCCGGGTCAACCTGCTCAGCGACGAGCGGCGGGACGACGTGCTGGAGACCCTGCGCCCGTTCCTGACCGGCCCGGTCACGGTCGGCCCGCCCCCCGTGCCCACCCCGGCCGAACTGGCGCGGCTGACCCTGCACCCCGACGACGACCTGGCGCCCAACCGCCCCGGCGAGGCGCTGCTGGTCGCCCTCGACCGGGACCCCGGTCCGGCCCACCGCCTCCGCCCCGACCCCCGCCGCCGCGCCCTGACCGCGGAACAGACCGTCGGCGACGCGCTGGACCACCTCGACGGAGCCGGCTGGCACGCCCTGCACTCCGTGCCGCTGCCCGGCGGCGACCGCCTGCACCATCTGCTGATCGGGCCGGGCGGCCTGTTCTGCGTGCACTCCCTCTACGCCCGCAAGCTGAAGGTCCTGGTCGCCGACCCGATGATCACGCTGGGCCGGCGCGAGCCCCAGCCTCTCCTGCGCCGCCTGCGGGCGGACGCCGACCGGGCCTCGTACGCCCTCACGGCGGAGGTCCGTCCGGTGCTGGCCCTGACCGAGCCGGCGGACGTCAGGACGACGGCCGCGCCGCGCGAGATCCGCATCCTCCGCGACCGGGACCTGGACGGCCTGTCCCGCCTGGGCGGCGTCCTCAAGCCGGCGGACGTGGAGGCCCTGCACGCCATGGCGCGGGACCGCAACACGTGGGGGAGGGTGTAGCACCCTACTGGTACCTACCTGCACCTAGTGGTACCTACCTGTACCTACTGGTACCTACTGGTGCCTTCATGGCAGCGCCGCCGCGCGTCCCGTGTCCAGCAGCGGGGCCAGCAGGTCCCCGTGATCCTGGACGCGCGGCATGATGTCCCCCGCCCGGAACACCAGCTGCGCCGCCGCCCGGCACTCCTCGACCTCCTGCCACGTCACCGGCGCCGACACCGTCGGCTCCCGCCGTGCCCGCAGTGTGTACGGCGTGGCCGTCGTCTTCCGCCCCGCGTTCTGGCTCCAGTCCACGAACACCTTCCCCGGCCGCATACTCCGCGTCATCCGGTGCACCACCAGCCGCGGCATCGCCCGCTCCGCCGCCACGGCCAGCTCCTTCGCGTACTCGCTCACCCGCTCGCTGGATGCCCCCCGCACCGCCGCCAGCAGATGCAGCCCCTTCGAACCGGCCGTCTTGGCGTACGCCTCGATTCCGTCCGCCGCCAGCCGCTCCCGCAGCCACAGCGCGACCTCGCAGCACTGCACCACCGTCGCCGGGGCACCGGGGTCCAGGTCGAGGACGATCCGGTCGGCCTCGTCCGGTGTCCCCGCCAGCCACTGGTGCGTGTGGAACTCGGTGACCAGGTTCGCCGCCCACATCAGGCTCGCGAGGTCCTGCACCAGCACCATCCGGGCCGTCCCCTCCGAGCGGCGCACCTCGGCGGTCGTGACCCACTCGGGCGTACCCGGCGGCACGTTCTTGGTGAAGAACACCTGGCCGTCAGGACCGTCCGGGTACCGGAGGAACGAGACCGGCCGGTCCCGCAGATGCGGGAGCAGGACCCCGGACGTCGTCGCGTAGTAGTGCAGCAGCTCGCCCTTGGTGAACCCGGTCGCCGGATACAGCACCTTCTCCAGGTTGCTGAGCGCGACCCTGCGCCCGTCCACCTCTGTGATCGGCGTCATACGATGACAATCTCATACAAATCCTGGTATTCGGATGGAGGGAAACCGCACGTGCGATCCATCTGGAACGGCGCGATCTCCTTCGGGCTCGTCAGCATCCCGATCAAGCTGGTGAACGCCACGGAGAGCCACTCGATCTCCTTCCGCCAGGTCCACACCGAGAACAACGGTTCTCTGGGGGTGTGAGGTGTTCTGGCGGTGGGGAGTGTGGTGTCAGTGCAGGTGGGGGCTGTTGCTCTGGGTGGAGCTACCTGCAACATCTGTGGTGCGTGCCGGTCGCTGATGCGCTCAGGGGGCCGTCTACGCGACGACGCTGCGTGGCATCCGCCGCTACGACGGCCCGCATTGGCACCGAGGCGAGCCCAAAAGGGCCCGTGGGCGGGTGAACGCAATGCTGATCCACTGCACCAGCGTGCGCCGCACCGAGCTCACTGACCACCGGCCGACGTGACGACGCTTTCACTCACGGGGTGCTGGGCCCTCGGCGCACAGTGCGTGGTCGATCAGGGCGCTGGCCGCGTTCTCCTGGTCCAGGATGTGCTCCAGCGTGTCTCCGCGTGCCTCGGACATGGAGACCACGGCGCTTCGCCTGCCGTCGTCGGTGACGCCGTTGAGGGTGATGTAGCCGCCGTCCCCGCCCTCGTGGCTCCAGTAGGTTCCTCCGCAGCTCAGGGGACGCTCGACCAGGCCGAGCCCGTATCGCCCGCCGGGCCACAGCTGTTGGACCTCCGCGCTCACCGGGACGGTCTGCTTCATCTCGGCCAGCTGTCGCGTCGGTAGCAGGCGGCCCGCGAGCAGCGCGCGGAGGAAGAGGTTCTCGTCCCGCGTGGTCGTCGCGAACGAAAGGTTCTCGGAGTCCACCGGTATCTGGTCGGTGACGTCCACCCGGGAACCGGGGCCGAAGAGCTGGTAGGCCCGGGCGTGTGGCCGGGGCAGGGTGGACGAGGTTCCCATCCACCGGGTCTGGTGGAGTCCGAGCGGGCGCAGGATGCGGTCTTCGATCTCCTGGTGAGCGGCTTGACCGGTCGCCTTCTGGATGATCATGCTGAGCAGGACGTAGCCGGTGTTGGAGTACTCCCAGCCATCGCCGGGTGGGAAGTCCGGCGCGTGGGCCATGGCGCGGGCAACCAGCTGCTCCGGGCCGTAGACGTTGCGGCGCTGCTGGTAGTACTCCTCCGGCGTGGTGTATCCGGGCAGGTCGTCATGGATGCCGCTGGTGTGCTGCAGCAGTTGGCGGATGGTGATCCGGTTGCCGTCGTTGCCGTTGCCCTGCACCACTCCCGGCAGCCAGTGGTCGACTGTGTCGTCCAGAGACAGCCTGTCCGCGGCCTCCAGCTGCAGGACCACGGTGGCGACCAGCGTCTTGGACGTACTGGCCATGCGGAAGTAGCCGTCGGAAGGCACCGGGCGGCCGGTGTTCAGGTCGGCGGTTCCACTGGTGGCGACCGCCGACCGACCGTCAGGCCCGATCCCTCTGGCCTGCACACCGCTGATACCAAGGGCATGGATCGCCTCGGTGTCCTGGCGCAACTGCTCCACAGAAGAGGGACCGGCGGGCTGGGCGACGGCGGTGCCCACCTCGGCGGCGAGCAGCGTAGCGACACCGAGTGCCACGGCGAGGTGCTTTCGCAGAGTCGAAGACATGGACGAACGCTAATTTCGCCCTCCCTGCGGCGCGATCCGGCGCACCCCAGGATCGCGCTGGGGATATCCCCCCAGCGCGGGCCGTGACCCTGGCTTCGAGTGTGAGCAGCGTCAGGACGCCCGTGTGGTGCGGCGACCTCTCCTGCCGGTGAGGGCTTTGAGGAGTTCCTCGCGGGTCATCGATGAGCGACCGGGAATGTCGGCCTCGGCTGCGCGCTGGTACAGCTCGGCCTTGCTCAGCCCTTCCAGCTCCGAAACCTTCGAGGACTTCGCTGCCTTTCCTGCCGTACGGCCGGCGCGTTTTTCGGCCGCTGTCTTCAACCGTGTCGGAGGACGCGTACCTGCGGCTTTCTGCGACCCCTTCCCGCTTCCTTTCCTCGTCGTCTCGGCCTGTTCGACGCTGGCCCGCAACGCGTCCATGAGATCGATGACGTTGGTGGAGCGCGGTGGCGGCTCGCCCTTCTCCACGGTCTGACCGGTGCGCTTGGCCTCCACGAGCTGGAGCACCTTCTCCTGGTAGGTGTCGTGGTACTCCTCCGGATTCCAGTCGATGCTCAGCGCCTCGACCAGCTGCACCGCCGTCTGCAGCTCCTTGTCGGCGACCTGCGTCTCCTCCGGGAGACTCCCGATCTCCCGGTGAGGGTCGCGGACCTCGTCCGCCCAGTGCATGGTGTGCATCGCCAGGACATCACCCTCTGCCTTCACCGCGACCAAGTACTCGTGATTGCGCATGACGACCGTGGCGATACCGACCTTGTTCGCGTGGGCCAGGGCACTGTGGAGCAGGGCGTAGACCTTGGCGTACTCCTTGCCCTTGGGGGCCAGGTAGTAGGTCTTGTCGAAGAAGACCGGCTCGACCTGGTCCAGGTCGACGAAACCGGTGATCTCCAGCGACTTGGACTGGCCAGGGGCGATCTCGTCCAGTTCGCCGGGCTCGACGACCACGTATTCGTCCCCCATGTCGAAGCCCTTGACGATCTCCTCCATGGGGACTTCCTCGCCGGTGCGCTCGTTGACTCGCTTGTTGCGCACCCGGTCGGACGTTCCGCGTTGGAGCTGGTTGAAGCGGATCGTGTGGTTTTCCGTCGCCGTGAACAGTTGCACCGGCAGGGCGACGAGCCCGAATGAGAGAGCACCGCTCCAGACCGCTCGGGCCATGGCCTTCCCACCTCCTGTTTTCCATGGCACATCCCGTGGCTGCTGATCGCATCCCGGCATGCGCCACCTGGACGGTTCGGAGGATGAGGTGCGGTCAGCGGTGGGTCTGGTTGAGGGTTCGGGTCAGCTCTCGGTTGGCTGCACGCGCGGCCTGTAGTTCCTCGGCGCGATCTTCGAGTTGACCTTGGAGTTCCACCACCCGCTGTTCCAACGTGGTGATCTGCCGCTGGAGGTTGTCGATGTCGGCGGGCGCTCCGAGGCCGGAGTCGCGCCAGGCCTGTTCGCCGAGCTGCTGGGAGAGCCGGTTCTCCAGTTGTCTGACGCGGGCGGTGAGCCGGGCGTTGCGCTCCAAGGCGTTCGCCAGGTCGGCTTGCAGAGAGGCTCTGCTGACCTGGGCGTGTCCTTCGCCGGACGCCGGTGCCGTCGCTGCGGTGTGGAGGTGCTGCAGCAGGTCGCGGTGGCGGTAGAGGAAGGATCGGTCGACTCCGGCGGTTCGGGCGATGCCGGAGACGGTGAGATCTCTGCCTTCCTTGACCGCGACGCTGATGGCCTCCTCGACTCGCTGCCGTCGTCGTGCTGAGTCCCTACGCCGCCCTTCGGCCATGGGGAGATTGTTCTTGCTGTTCACAGCGGCCTCTCTGGTCGCAGATCGGGGAGAGGCTGGCGGACTCGTGGCATCCCCAGCAGCACGCTTTGCCGACCTCGACGCACCACGGAGACGGCTTCCTCGACCTCGGCGCGCTGGTTTGCGTCGAGGTCGTCCATGCCGTCCTTGACCCGCTTGATGAGCCGTCTCACTCGGCTGATCTCCTCGTCCGACGGCATCGCCTCGGCCTTGGCCCAGTCGTCCGCGTCCAGCGCAGCGGCGATCCGCTCGCGGTTACGCAGCAGGTCAGCGAGGTAGGCCTCAAGATCGGGCAAGTAGGAGACGTCGGTACGGAAATGACCGCAGCCCACACAGCGGAATCTGACGGGACAGTCGTGTCCACCCGCCGCCACGTTCGACGGCTCGGTACAGACGCCGTAGGGAACGGCGACCTCGCCGACGGCCCGGCGGGCGTGCTCGGAGTCGAGCAGTTCCTTGGCCTGGCGCCAGATACGCTTGCCGTGCCGGTCGAACTGCATCTCGGTGACGCGGTCCACGGCCTCGCGCCGCCGCTGTTCGGTCACCCGGTAGAAGGCCTGAGTGGTGTCCAGACGTCGGTGATCCATCAAGGCTCTGAGGACGTCGATGGCGACCCCGGCGTCCGCATGTCGCTGGCAGTAGGTGTGCCGGTATGCGTAAAGGAAGATCTTGGACTTGTCGAAGGGCATCATCCTGGTGACCGGCAGACCGTCCATCTCGACCCGAGTGGGCACCAGGAACTCGGGCAGGGACCGGATCCACTCGCGGTGGCGGCCGGACAGCCATCCCGGTGTGATGGGCTTGAGGCCGTGTGGGTTGGCCACCCGGGTGGGCAGCAGCATCAACTGGTCGGTCGGTGTGCTCGGGAAGTCGGCGCGGATCAGTTCCTGCTGTCTGGTGATCACGCCTGCCGTGGCCTGGGAGATCGGCAGCCTGCGTCCGTGACGGTTGGCCTTGTAGTTGTCGTAGATGAGCACGTGCTGCCCGTCGGCGTCCTGCTTGAGGCAGTCCCAGCGCAGCTGGCAGATCTCCTGAGGCCGTCTCCCGGTGTCGATCAGCAATTCGGCGGCCACCCGGTTCTCGTTGCCGTTCCGGGCTTGCCCGACCATCGAAGGCAACTGCTCGCAGATCTGCCGCATGACTTCGGCTGGGAGGTCCTTGCCAGCTTCGGTGTCCTCCGGATCATCGGGGATGTCCTCTGTGAGGATCGCGAAGTCATCCGGCAGCCCGTGCAGCGGCTGACCAGGCCGGGTCAGTCCCAGTGACCGCATCCGGGCGAGATGGGTACGGATGTAGCGGACGACCCTGACCCGTCTGCGCGCCGAGATGTCCCCGCTGTGGTGCAGAAAGGCCAGTCGGTTGGTGAACGCGGTGATGTCCCGACGGTTTAGCGCGCGGATGTCGTCGCCATGATCCTCGCGTTGAAGCCGCAGGCTCTCGGACAGGAGGGCGAACGCGCTGAGGATGTCCTGGATGCTGCTCATGACGCTGCCACGCCGCTGAGGCAGGGAGAAGAACGCCCATTCCTTCGCGGCGGCCCTCAGCCAGGGCTGGTGGATCGCGGTGAACCCAAGGCGTCCGGCGTGCCCGAACGCGGCACCGCTCCACACGTCCTTGGTCCGCTCGCCCTCCGGCGTCAATCCGAATCGGTCTACGAGCGTGACCAGGCTGCTGCAGAGACCGCGCGTACCGCGTGAGACATGAGCCGGGTCCACCCCGGTCAGCGAGGGCAGTTCGAGTTCGCGGAGCCGGTTGGCCAGGGTACGGAGCAGGAACTGAGTGGTGTGGAGTCCCTCGCGCGTTCGGGCCTGGACGCCGTAGAGGATTTCCGCCACCACACGATCCGGCAGCCCGCGCAGGCTGACCTCGTTGTTCGCGGATACGGGCGCTGTCGTGCGCCGCCATCCCTTCTCGTCGTCCTCGCTCAGGCCACGGGCGACTGCCTTCCTCCAGCGCTCCCGGTGGGCGTGACAGTACGGAGACAAGCCGTCCCTGTACCGGTGGCAGGCGGCGACTTCACAGGGGCCGAAAGCGGGCAGCGCGATTACGTCGCCGAGGGTGAGGAACTCCTCCAGCGTCACATCCCGGCGCTTGAATTGCGTGAGGTGAGTCGAGCACAACGGCCGTCGCCAGGAAGAGAATGGCCGTTGGCATCCGGACACGGAGCAGTCCTCGACCCCGACCTGCCGCCAGTTGCCGCGGTCCATCTCGGCGAACTCCTCCAGCGGGGGCTCCCCGGCCTGCTTCCACCGCAACCGGCAGCCGGAGCACAACTGCCTGGCGACGCTGGTCTGCACGCAGCCCTCTACCCGGCACAGCGGCGTGCCCAACAGCGGATGGTCTGCGGGGAAGAACAGCACGCCGGTGTCCAGCGACCAGCCGAAGACGGCCAGGAACTCCGGATCAACCGCTGCCCACAGGTCTGCGGCACCACCGTCTTCCGCCTCCTGCCCGAAGGACTGGCGACGGACCACGCTGAGCGTCATCGACCTGACTCCCCGCCCAGATCCCTCGGTGAGGGAACACGGCTGATCGCCTCGCGGAGCCGGGACTGCGCGGGGTGCAGGTAAGGACGAGCCGAGTCCGGGTTCTTATGGCCCAGGAGAGACTGGATCTCGTCCAACGACCCGCCGGAGTCCGCGATATTGCTGGCGAAAGCGTGCCGCATCATGTGCGGGGTGACCTTCCGGTCCAGCCCGGCGCGGCGAGTCAGGGCCTCCACGGTCTCGCCGATCGCGTCCGGTGTGATGGGCGACCCCAAGGGCTCGCGAAAGAGGTTCACGAGCAGGAAATCACTGCCTGCCGTCCCGAGCCGTTCGTGCCGCTCCAGGACGTACTGGTCGAACGCCTGCACCACCAGGAAGTCCACGGGCAGCACTACCGGACGCCGCGACTTCGACCAGGCGTTGTTCGGGTTCTGTCGCCGTACGACATGCAGGTGGGCGCCTTCCAGACGGCATCCCAGGGTGGTCGAGTCCACGAGCAGGTGGGCGTCGCTGCGGCGCAGGCCCGCCGCCTGCCCGCGGCGAAGCCCCACTCGGGCCAGCAGCAGGATCAGCAACCTGTCCCGCGCCGAGCGACAGGCCCGGAACATTGCCACGATCTCTGCGTCGCTGGCCCGGTCCACAGCCCTCTCCGTCTCCGGGAGGCGATGCTGAGCCTGGAGTCGATAGCGGAGTCTGCCGTCTTCCGACTGTGCCTGAAGGGGGAGGTCCAAGCTGTCCCCGAGCTGGTAGAGCTGCTCCAGCACCCAGCCGGGGACTTCCCGCTCCGTCACCGCGTGAGCCAGAAATCCGCGAACCGCTGTGAGCACGCCATTGATCCGACGTGCTTCCCGTGCGGGCCTCCCGCCGGGCCCCGGCACGACTGTCGCCTGCCCCTCCGTCCCGGCCGGCTGCCACTTCAGCCAGAGGATGAAGGAGCTCAAATCGCGGGCAGCCGTGTGCCAGTCTCGTCCCGTCGCCGTACACCAGCGCAGGAACAGCGCGATCGCTCCGGCGTACGCCTTCGTCGTCGACTCGGCGCGGTCCCTGCTCAACCTGAGACCCAGCAAGTACCGGTCGGCTTCGTTCACCACCTGCATTTCGGTATCGACCACTGTCCAGTACGCAGTACCGGACGGCATTCGGACCGGAAAGGCACGCACCCGATGATCTCCTTGCTCCATGGACAGGCTGCAACGGTCCACCACGGAGCAACACCCCCAGAGAACCGTCGCAGCAGGCTCAACGAGGAAGGGCGCTGCTACGTCACGCCACATATTCGGAACCCCCGGAGAACAACGGCCGCATCCGCTACCGCAAGTTCTGCGAGCTGGAGGACCGTGAGGTCACCCAGTCGGAGATCGGCAAGGGGTACGAGGACGCCGACGGCACGATCGTCCCGATCACCGACGAGGACCTGTCCCACCTGCCCATCCCCACCGCCCGCACGATCGAGATCGTCGCGTTCGTCCCCGCCGAGCGGATCGACCCGCTCCAGATGGACGCGGCGTACTACCTGGCGGCCTCGGGCGCCCCGGCGGCGAAACCGTACGTCCTCCTGCGGGAGGCCCTGAAGCGCAGCCACAAGGTGGCCATCGCGAAGTACGCGCTGCGCGGCCGCGAGCGCCTCGGCATGCTCCGGGTGGTCGGCGACGCCATCGCCATGCACGGCCTGCTCTGGCCGGACGAGGTCCGCGCCCCCGAGGGGGTCGCCCCGGACATCGACGTCACCGTCCGGGACAAGGAACTCGACCTCGCGGACGCCCTGATGGACACCCTCGGCGAGGTCGACCTGAAGGACCTGCACGACGAGTATCGAGAGGCCCTGGAGGAGGTCATCGCCGCGAAGGCGGCCGGCGAGACCCCGCCGGAGGCCCCCGAACCGGCGGCGGGCGGCAAGGTCCTCGACCTGATGGCGGCCCTGGAGAAGAGCGTGCGGGCGGCGAAGGAGTCGAGGGGGGAGGGCGCGGAGGGGACGGAGGGCGCCGAGAGGGCGGAGGGCGCCGAGGTCGCGTCGCTGCCGGGCGCGAGCGGCAAGCGGCGGGGGGCTGCTGCGGCCGGGGCGGCGGCGAAGGGGACGGTGGCCAGGAAGCCGGCGGTGAAGAGGCCGGCGGCCTCGCCCAAGAAGTCGGGGGCCGTGAAGACGGCGACCGCGAAGGCTGCGGCGGAGAGGTCCGCGGCCAGGAAGTCCACGGCCAGGAAGTCGACGGCGAAGACGTCGGCGGAGAAGGGGGCGGCGGAGAAGGGGGCGGCGGCCAGGAAGACGCCGGTCAAGAAGACGGCGGCGGCTCGCAAACGCTCCGCGTGAAGGCCTCCTGCCGGGTGTCGCGGGCCTGCAACGGGTGCGCTTCCCCGCCCGCCTGACGGTTCATCACCGCGCGTGGCGATCCCCGGCTTCGAGCTGCACCGTGCTCCCTCGGCCGGTCGGTTATCGCCGATCGAAATAGTGCATATTTCAACATGTCGTTGGATATGGCGAGGGGATGGCGCAATGCTGGGTGAGGGGGAGGGCCCGCCGCACGGCGGGCAGACAGACCGGCTTGTCCCCACCCGTGAAGGCATTGTCATGCGTGCACTGCATTTCCACCCCTTCGGCAGAACTCACCTCCTGTCCCTGACCCAGGTACGCGCCCCCGCGGCTCCCGCGGCGGAGGACCGCAGGCCCCCCGATCGGGCCAGGACCGCCTCGGGCCCGCCGGGCGGGACGCATGCCGCCGGTCCGCGTCCCCTGCTGTCCGCCGGTGAGTGCGGGCTGCTGCTGATCAGGCTGACCTTCGGGCTGCTGATGGCCGGCCACGGTGCGCAGAAGCTGTTCGGCCTCTTCGGCGGGCCGGGCCTGGCGGCCACCGGCAGAAGCTTCGACGCCCTCGGCTACCACCCGGGCAAGGTCTTCGCCGCGATCGGCGGTCTCTCCGAACTCGCCGGTGGCCTCGGTCTTGCCGTCGGTCTGTTCACTCCGCTGGCGGCCGCGGCCATCATCGGCGTGATGATCAACGCCATGGCGACCGCGAGCGGTGCCAACGGCCTGTGGATCCGGACAACGGGGTCGAGTACAGCGTCGCCATCTGCGTCGTCGTGCTCGCGCTCGCCGCCATCGGCTCGGGCCGACTGTCCCTCGACCGGTTCTTCCCCTGGCGCGACGGCGGCTGGCCCGCCGCCGCCGTCGCGCTCGGGCTGGGCGGCATCGGTGCCGCGATCGCGCTGAGCATCTGAGGGTTGCCGCGCACGTGCGTATCGGCGAATCTGCGTACCTGTATATCGGCGTATCCACGCATTTGAGGACCTGGGTGCCGGGACTGCCGCCATCCGTGTGGAAGCCCGGCCGACGGGCGCGGTTGCCGCCGCCCGACGCGCGTGGCACGCCCGGCGGCGGAGCCCGTTCCTCCTACATTTCTCCTACATTCCGGTCGGCCGACCGCCATGGCCTCGGCCCTGCCCTGCCCCGCCGGGCGTGGCACCGCCGTCCGGTCGCTCGGTTTCCCTGGGAGAGATGTGCCCCGAGACGTGACCCGGTCCCGCCTCCGTTCCTCGCTGGCCCTGCCGGTCGCCGGCCTGCTCCTCACCACCGGCTGGCTGGCCGGTTGCGGGAACCTGACACCGGCCGGAGACGCCCACGGCACCCGGCGGCCCGCGCCGGAGGCCGGCGACCGTCCCGCGGCCGGACCGCGGCTGCAGGACCCGCCGGAGCTGGTCAGCCACGACGGCCTCCTCAAGGCCGCCATCGTGGTGGAACACCGTAAGGTGCGGGTCGGCGACCGCCGGCTGTACGCCACCACCTACAACGGGGCGTACATGCCGCCCACGCTGCGCGTGCGGCCCGGCGACCGCATCGACCTGACCATGACCAACCGTGTCGACGAAGACACCAACGTGCACACGCACGGTCTGCACGTCTCCCCGCACAGCCCCTCCGACGACGTCTTCGTCGCCATCAAGTACAACCAGTCGTACCACTACTCGTACCGGTTGCCGTTCAACCATCCGACCGGCACGTTCTGGTACCACTCGCACGCGGACATGATGTCCGCGCAGCAGGTCGCGGGCGGCGAGTCGGGGATCATCGTCGTCGAGGGCCTCCAGCAGCACCTGCCCCCCTCCCTGCGCGGCATCACCGAGCACACGATCGCGCTCAAGGACTTCCAGGTCGAGGGCGACTCGATCAAGACGCACCCCCTCAAGATCGGGGATCCCACCAACCGCACCGTCAACGGCCAGCAGAACCCGGTGATCGGCATCCGGCCGGGGGAGACCCAGCTCTGGCGGCTGGCCAACATCGGCGCCAACATCTACTACAAGCTCCACCTCCCCGGCTCCCGCTTCCGCGTGATCGCCCAGGACGGCATCCCCGTCCGCACGGCGTACGACCAGGACACGCTCGTGCTCGCGGCCGGGGCGCGGTTCGACGTCCTGGTCCAGGGCGGCAGGCCCGGCACGACGCGTCTGGAGACCCTCGCGTACGACACCGGCCCGGCCGGGAACAAGTTCCCCCAGGTCGACCTCGCCACCGTCGTCACCGGCGGCACGCCCGTGCGCCCCGCCACCCTGCCGACCGGCATCGCCCCGCACGAGGACCTGGGCAACGCGAAGATCGCGGCCCGCAGGACCGTCGTCCTCACGGAGAACAAGGCGGGCACGAAGTTCTACATCGACGGCCGGCTCTACGACCCGCACCGGACCGACTTCACCGGCATCCTCGACACCGTCGAGGAGTGGACCATCCGCAACGACTCCGACGAGATCCACTCCTTTCACATCCACACCAACGACTTCCAGCTGATGAGCATCGACGGGAAGCCCCAGGACCCCGCCCACGGCTGGTACGACACCATCGACGTGCCCGTGCGCGGCAAGGCGGTCATCCGGATGCACTACACCGACTTCACCGGGAAGACCGTGGTCCACTGCCACATCCTCAACCACGAGGACATGGGGATGATGGCCGTCCTGAACATCGTCGCGCCCCACGGAGACGCGCCCGGCAAGTGACCACCGCGCGGGCCCCTGCCAGTCGCCCACCCCGGTCGCCCACCGCGAAGGCCCCGACTCCGACACGCCGGCCATGGCGTCCTCGTCCGATGGCGTACGCCCGATACACCTGAGTGCAGTGGGGAGTTGGGGAAGAAGTGAGCCCGGTCGGGAATCCGGATCATAGGATCCACGCATGCCGAGAGGAATCGGAAGTTCGACAGGGGCGCAAGGCGGGGCACGCCCTGTTCGCCTGGGGCCTCTGGACGACAGGTGGGAGCGGCCTGCGGCCGGCGTGGCCGGGAGCCTGTTCGCCGGGGCCGGCGTAGTAGCCGTCTTCATCTCCGCGAACCAGGCGGGCAGCACCACCTTGGTCCTGATCGGCGCCCTGTTTCTGCTGATGGCCGTGAGCGGTCGCACCATCGAGAGCGTGCGCATCGGCGACTGGGAGTTCACGATGTCGGAACTGCGCAGGCAGGCGGCCGAACAAGCCCGATCCGGGCAGACCGATCAGGCCCAGGCCATGTTGAACGTCCTCAAGCAACTCGACCCGGCCGCAGACCGGGACCCCGCGGTGCACGCCGTGGAGATAACTGTCTTCGAGAACCGGGTCGTCGACGCCGTCGAAGCCGCACGATCCGAAGGCGACCAGGTGGAACGCCATCCCGACAGCGGGCTGGGCGAGCCACTGGCCGTCCTCGTGGCACGGCCCGACGGCGTCAGGATCGGCGTCTTCGCCGCGTACGCCCTCGACGAGTCCGGCCACATTTCGGCGACGTCCTCGGACAGCTTCGTACGACGGGCGCGAGAGGTGGACTGCGCCGCCTACCTCTTCGTCAACGGCACACTCCATCAGGACGACCTCGCTCGCCTGGCGGACGGTATCCAGAGGGACGGCGGCCGACCCGTGGACACGGAGACCTGGGCGTCCATCGCGCAGTCCGCGCCCCTCCGCCCCGCCATCGACCGTCTGCTCGCCCGAGTTCGCGGTCGGCAGGACGAGAGGGCGACGATCCCCGGACAGTGACTGCGCTCCGACACGTCCTCTGCCGGCGGTCCCTCCACCAGCGCGGTCAGCGCCGGATCGCCACGACGGTGACGGCGAACCTGCCCGGTTTGTGGGTCTCCAAGGGGGCGAATAGCCTAGTCACAGGGGGTCGGTTCGATCAGAGGGGCCGCCCATGAACAGGTACAGAAACCGCGCCTGGCGTGCGATCGGAGCCATCGCCGCACTCGCCACGACCGCCTCGATCGGCTTCGCCGCCCCGGCTCAGGCTCGGACCAACGCACAACTGAACGCGTACGTCAGTGACGGTTGGGGTGGCGGAACCATCACCAGCAACCCCGCCGGGATCAACTGCCACACTACGGCGTGGGATCCGTACGGCGGTGACCCGGCCCCCGACCCGACCGGCACCTGCACTGCGAGCTTCCCCATCGGGACGACGGTCCACTTCAACGCCACAGCTGACGCGGGTTCATACGTCAACATTCCCCCCGACCCGAATCCAGTGGCCATACGGTCCGGCTACAACTACACGGGGGTTGTGTTCTGCCCGAACGACGGCCTCTGCTCCGCGGGTTAGCCGCCCGTTGCAGTTCGGTGTGTGGCCGCCCGCCCCTTTGTCTGAAGTGGCCTGGGTGCCTTGCTGGCCGGTCCCGGGTCTGCCGGGGGCACTTCACACGAAGTGCCCCCGGCAGGATTCGAAAGTTGGCGTTGGCGTTGGCCGTGGCTCGTCGTGAGTGAGCGGACTGGGCAGGCATCGGGCCGGGGATACTGACCCGCATGACGGACTGGCTCATACTCGCCGGCTATCTGGTGATCGCGGTGACCGCCATGTCGATCGACGGCATTGGGCGCGCGCATGCCGAAGACGCCCGGCTGGAGGCGTTCGTGGCAGAGGACCGCCGCAGCGCGGTCGTCGAACCGGATGCCGTGGAACGGCTCGGTCCGGTGGAGTTGGGCTGTCTGATCAGCTCGGGCCCCAGCTCGGCGAAGCAGGGGGTGGTGGGCAGGCTGGTGGCCGACGGGGCGCTGCGCCGGTTGCCGCCCGACGGGCCCGGCCCGCAGCGCTGGGTCGCCCGCGGCCGGTTGCCCGAGGACGCCGACGACTTCGAACGCGAACTGTGGACCGCGGCGGCACAGAGCCGGGCCCACTCCGTCGGCCGGCGGGGCCACTACTTGTGGGACCTGCCGGACCCCGTGGGCCTTGCGCGTGCGGCGGAGGCCCGGTTGATCAGCGAAGACTACGCGCGGCAGCCGGGGGAACTCCTTCCCGGCGGCGGCGGCGACGGCGACGGCGATGGCGGGCAGCGGCACCGGGGCCGGTGGTCGACGGCTGCCGCGGCGGTGGCGGTGCCGGTGGTGACCCTACTGCTCCTCGACCACGCCTGGGTCCGAGCCGTGCTGGCGCTGCTCATCGGCGCGTTCACGCTGGATGCCGCGTCGAATCCGAGCGACTCGATCCTTCCGCGACGTCTGCCCGCCAGAACCGCCAAAGGGGAGCTGGTGCTCCACATGGCACGTGAACGGTTCGCGGACCTGAACCCGGCGACGCGGCCGGCGTCGGAGGCGTACGACGCCCGCACGGTGCGCATGGCGGTCGCGCTCTTCGGCTCCGCGGTGCTCGAACGCATCGACGACAGGATCCTGGCCGACTGGGACCAGCCGACGGTCCATCTCGACGGCCCCGGAGCAGACTGACCGGGTCTTGGACCTTTGCGTGGAGGCCGCAGCCGACCCCGTCGTCGGTACGGGCGGCCGTCGTGTGGAGTCATGAGCTTCAGCCCGAGATGCGGCTTTTCGATGTGTGGGCAGGTAGTGGCGGTGGACTATCGGAATTCGCCCTGTCTCCCGCACTCACCGGAACTCCGCTCGCGAAGCATCCGCCCCGGGTGAGCAGCGGCCGGACCGAAGGGCGCTGTTCGATCGTGCGGGGCCGGGTCAGATCTTGATCACGGTGGCGTGTCCGCCGCACAGCGCGGCCAGGTCTTCGGGGTCCGAGGTGAGGATCGTGACGGGGCCGGGGGCGGCGAGGGCGGTGGCGCGTGCCGACGTAGTCGGGCAGCGGGCAGCCGAACACCTCGGTGTCCCAGCCCGGGACCATGCAGCGGGGTTGCCGGCGTTCGGGGGACGGGGTGTGCAGGTACAGCGCCGCGGTACGGGCGAGACTGTTGAACTCCGGGGCCTGCCAGGCTCCCTGCTCGCCTCCCAGGCGCATCATGAAGTCCCGCAGGCGGACGGTGGGTTCGTCCGTGCCGTGCAGGGTGGGTTCCTTCAGGCTGGAGTACGCAGCCAGGATCTCCAGCAGGTCACGCTCGGTGGCGTCGGAGCGCTGGTACTCGGTGCCGTAGGCCAGGCAGACGCGGGCCGCGTCAGCCAGAGCCCAGGGCGTGTACTTCATCGACGGGTTTGTCATCCAGGGCTGCGGCCGCGCGGGTGTGCCGTAGCGGGCCGCCGACGCGGCGATCAGCGGCAGCAGTGAGCTGGGACGGTGCCTCCGGATGCGCTGGCGGTATTCGTCGTCGGTCTGCTCAGTGCGTCAGGTCCAGCACGGCCGTGCAGTGCGGATCGTCCTCCGGCTCCTCGAAGAGCTCCCGCTCCTGCGAGCGGGAGAAAACCTCCGCGATCACGGCCGGCCCTGCCTCCGCGAGCCGGACGTCACAGGCCACGACGTCGGGGTCTCCCTGATGGCGTACGTACAGCCGCATCCGGCCCTCGCTCAGGTACAGAAAGCCGACCAGCAGTGACTCAGCCTTCTCCCGCTCCTCATAGCCCGGAACCGGGCAGTTCAGCGCGGTCAGCAGCGTGTACGCCCGGTCCTCCGGCACCTCCTCGCCAGGCACCTCCTCCGAGAGCCTGATCAGCGGAGCGTCGAAGACGTGGTCCACCTGACCACCGGAGTGGAACCGCACCTCACCCGCCTCGTGCCGTACGCGGCTGACCGCTTCCCACGGGAGCAGCACCTCGTCCTGCCGGAAGAGCGGGATCTCGTAGATGGTGAGGAGATCGGTGACGGTCGCCTTCCGCCGGCCGAGCGCGATCCGCACGGCCGGCGTCCCGCCGGGGCCCGGGAGGACGCCGCGGACGCGCATCTTCTTCACGATCGGTGCCTGCGTGTAGAGGATCACATGGCCGGTCACATCGGCCTGTGCCACGGCCACTTCCCACGGCGTCATTGCGGGTGTCTCCCTGTTCAGCGCCTGAACTCGGCGGCGGACTGGTTCATCCAGTTGGGGCACTTCCTCATGCCCTTGCAGTAGGCGGTGATGACGCCGATCATCTGCCCGCTTCCGGCGTCGTACCGTCACGTTCCCCAACCACGCCCAGTTCCTGCCGCCCAGTCTCAGCGACGGTCCCGGCCCGTCACCGTCCTCGGGAGACGGCCAGGACTGATCGACCGGTGCGGCGCACCGTTCAGTATTGCTCCGTCTCCACGAACCCGGCGTCCGCGTCGTCGGCGCCGAAGCTGTCCGCGGCGGCGGTCGGGTTGAATCCGGGCGGGCTGTCCCTGAGTCCCAGGCCCATGGCGGCGAGCTTTTCCTTGACCTCGTCGATGGACTTCGCACCGAAGTTGCGGATGTCGAGGAGGTCGGCCTCGGAGCGTGCCAGGAGTTCGCCCACGGAGTGGACGCCTTCGCGCTTGAGGCAGTTGTAGGAGCGGACCGTGAGTTCCAGCTCCTCGATCGGCAGGGCGAGGTCGGCGGCGAGGGCGGTGTCCGTCGGGGACGGGCCCATGTCGATGCCCTCGGCGTCGATGTTCAGTTCGCGGGCGAGACCGAACAGCTCGACCAGGGTCTTGCCGGCGGAGGCCATGGCGTCACGGGGGCGCATCGCCTGCTTGGTCTCGACGTCGACGATCAGCTTGTCGAAGTCGGTGCGCTGCTCGACACGGGTCGCCTCGACCTTGTACGTGACCTTGAG